>JANYBP010000096.1 GCA_025360745.1 bacterium | reverse complement strand
CGCGAGACGGCCAACTTCAAGCGGTTCCGGAAGCTCATGGATCGCTGGGTCGATCTCGCACTGAAACTCTCTCAACTCAAAACTTTACAGGGCAAACATTCAGAGCCATCATAACGGCCAGAACTCGGTACTCTCAAGTATGTTACAACGCAGAACTTGCATGCGTCCCAGTTGGCGCAGTTGAACGACGAGGTGGGCGAGGGACGTTCGCTCTTGGTCCTTTGCCCGGCCTTCCGCGGCAAACCCGAGAACTGGCCGAATCTGACCGTGAAAAAGATCCCGAAACACGTCATGACCCGGTGCGAATGGGGCCACGACGACTACAGCCTGAACGTCGCCAACCTACCCAAGGCCCCGCCACCGCCGCCCAAGACCATCCAGGACACCCTCTTCGATGAGGAGATCGGCAGATGAAACATCACGTCGATCCCATTGCCAACCGCACCACCAATCTGCGCCAATCTGCGCAATCTGCGGACAGACCGGAACTGATTGTAATCCGCAGATTACGCAGATGTTCGCAGATGGGGAAGTCGGGAAGGGTGGCGCAACCATGACGCAACTTTGTCCTCTACCAACCACGCCAACAACCGGCCCCAATCTGCGCCAATCTGCGCAATCTGCGGACCCCCTCTCCACTTTCCGCCAGTTCGCTCAATCGGCTGACAACCGCGATCCGGAAACCTACGCCCTAATCGGCGCCGCCATGGAAGTGCATCAAATACTCGGCCACGGCTTTCTCGAGGCCGTGTACCAGGAAGCGTTCGCGAAGGAACTAACTCTGCGGAACATCCCTTTTCATCGCGAACATCCCATCCCCATCCTGTACAAGACCGAGCAACTTAACACCGCCTATCGAGCTGACTTCTTCTGTTTCGATACGACCATCGTGGAACTGAAAGCCTTGTCCGCTATCGGCGGCACCGAGGATGCCCAGGTACTCCATTACCTTAAGGCCACTGGCCTCGCCAAAGGCCTCCTGCTGAACTTCGGGGCTCGCAGCCTCCAATACAAACGCCTGGTCTTCAATCTGCGAGAATCTGCGTAATCTGCGGACAACCATCATGAACAAACACGTCAATTCCATTGCCAGCCGCCTGAGCCTGCGCAAACCGCAGCGCGACGCCCTCGAGATTCTTTCCCGCATCACCGAGATCGCCCAGCCAACCAAGGACTCGGACCGCACCGCCGCGCTCGCGACTATCAAGACCGAGTACCCCACGGTCACGGACTTTGAACGCGAGTTTCCCTCGGTCTGCTTTGCCCTCGCCACCGGCGTCGGCAAGACCCGCCTCATGGGCGCCTTCATCTCCTACCTCTACCAGGTCCACGGGATCAACGACTTCTTCGTCATGGCCCCGAACCTGACCATCTACAACAAACTCATCGCGGACTTCACGCCCAACACCCCCAAGTACGTCTTCCAGGGCATCGCCGAGTTCGCCACCGAGCCTCCGGCCATCATCACCGGCGACGATTACGAGGCCAAGGCCGGCACCCTGTTCGATCAACTCCTGCGCTGCAAGATCAACATCTTCAACATCTCCAAGATCAACACCGAGGTGCGTGGAGGCAAATCCCCCCGGATCAAACGCCTCTCCGAGTACATCGGCCAAAGTTACTTCGAGTACCTGGCCAACCTCCCCAAACTCGTTCTGATTATGGACGAGTCCCACCGCTACCGCGCCACCGCCGGCGTGCGCGCCATCAACGAACTCAAACCCGTTCTTGGCCTCGAATTGACCGCCACGCCCTTTACAGAAGGCCCCAAGGGCCCCGTGCCGTTCAAGAACGTCATCCTCGACTACCCCCTCGGCAAGGCCATGGAAGATGGCTTCGTCAAGGAACCGGCCGTTGTCACCCGCAAGAACTTCAACCCCGCCGGCATGACCCCCGAAGCCATCGAACGCATGAAGTTGGAGGACGGCATCCGCCTCCACGAGGGCATCAAGGTCGAATTGGAGACCTACGCGCGCGAGACCAACAATCGCCTGGTAAAGCCCTTCCTCTTGGTCATTGCCCGCGACACAACTCATGCCAAGCAACTCATCACGTTGATCCAGTCCGACTCCTTCTTCGAAGGTCGCTACAAGGACAAGGTCATCCAGGTGGATTCCAGCAAGACGGGCGCCGAGGAAGACGAGATGGTGGAACGCCTTCTCAGGGTGGAACAAACCGACGAGCCCACCGAGATCGTGATCCACGTCAACATGCTCAAGGAGGGGTGGGACGTTACCAACCTCTACACCATCGTCCCGCTCCGCGCCGCCAACGCCCGCACGCTCATCGAACAGTCCATCGGCCGCGGCCTGCGCCTCCCATACGGCCGCCGCACTGGCGTCACCGCCGTGGACCGTCTCAACATCGTCGCCCACGACCGTTTCCAGGAGATCGTGGACGAAGCCCATCGCCCCGGATCCACGATTCAGTTGAAACAGGTCATCCTCAACCCGTCCGACCTCGGCACCAAGACGGTGACCGTCGTCTCGCGGTCGCAACTCGACAATGCACTCGGGATCACCCCCGAGCAACCCACCCCCAACACGGTCGTTCCGCAGAACGCCGCCAAACCAGCCTTCACCCATCCCGAGGAACAGAAAGTTGCGCAGATTGTCTTCAACGAAATCCGCAAGTTGGAAAACCAACCCACGGCCGTACCCACCGTGCAGGCCCTCGCCAAGCCTGAAGTCCAGGCGCGCATTCGCGCCGCCGTTGAATCCCAGTACCACCCGGCGCAGATGGAGATGGAAGGCATTGCCAAACCGCCGGACATCGCCGCCATCGTCAACACCACCACGCAACTCGTCATCCAGCAGACCATCGACATCCCCCGCATCCTCGTCGTGCCCACCGGCAAGGTGCAGTCCGGCTTCAAGCGTTTCGACCTGAAGTTGGACGCCATGAAGTACCCGCCGGTTTCCGATGAACTTTGGGCCAGACACCTGCGCACAGACCAGGTGGACATCATCGCCATGGGCAAGGCCGGCCCAGACGAGGCTCGCTTGGAAGACTACGTCGTAGCTGGCCTGATGGACTTCAACGACATTTCCTACGACGCCCACGCCGATCTCCTCTACGATCTCGCCGGCCAGGTTGTCCGCCACCTCCTGTCGTACCTGAAGGACGAAGACGAGGTGCGCAAGGTGCTCCGCTGTTACCAGCGAGATATTGCCCGTTTCGTCCACGCGCAGATGCAGGACCACTACTGGGAAGAAGCCTCCGACTACGAGGTGCGCGTCAGCAAGGGGTTCACCGAGTTGAAACCCAGCGCCTACACTGCCGACGCCGGCAACCCGGTCATGAGCTTCCGCGACGCCCCGCAGGACAAGAGCAACATGCCCCGCTACCTTTTCGGCGGCTTCAAGAAGTGCCTCTACCCTGTGCAGAAATTCCAGTCGGACCCGGAGCGCAGACTCGCCGCCATCCTCGACCGTGAAGCCGTCAAGTGGTTCAGACCCGCCAAAGGCCAATTCCAGATCTACTACAAGTCCGGCGCCGACCAACCAGAATACCAACCCGATTTCGTGGCCGAGACAGCCACCGCCATCTACATGCTCGAACCAAAACGCAAGGACGAGATGGATTCCGCTGATGTTCAGTCAAAGAAGGAAGTGGCTGAGACCTGGTGCAGGAATGCCACCGCCCACGCCAAGACCCACGGCGGCAAACCCTGGCAGTACCTCCTCATTCCCCACGACGCCATCGCCGACAACATGACCCTCGATGGCCTCGCCGCCATGTTCAAGGGCAAACCCCGCGTGAAGTAATGTGTCAGTTCACGGTTCAGTTCGGGAAAGAGGGTTCAGGAAAGCAAAGCCAGCGACGCATCATAAGAACCAACCTGCACCCCGAACCCTGAACCCTGCCCCCTCCTCGGCCTTGTCCTCAAAGGATGCCCTCTGCCTTTGATTATCCCCTCTATACCCGCTTACGGCAAGGATTCCGATCGTCACCCCTTCGTCGGGACGTTCCGTGTCGCGCATTCGCAGGGCTCGCTGGGGCGCCGCATGGCTGGCTCGATCAGGCGGACGAAGAACAAGGCGGCGAGCACGGCGCCCAGGATCGGGCCAAGCACATAGACATAAAGGAACCCGCCCACACGATCGGGAAACGCGGCCGCGCCCCAGCCCGCCAGCCAGGCCACCAGTCGGGGGCCTAGATCCCGCGCGGGATTCAGCCCGGCCTGAGTCAATGGGGCGATCAGGCCGATGATGGATGTCACCGTGAGTCCGATGAAGACCGGGGCCAGAGCCTCGTCGGGCCGTCCCACGTTGCAGCCCTCGGTCAGGGCGAAGATCATCAGGATCAGGAGAAAGGCGCCGAGGGCCTCCGCTCCTATCGCCAGGGGCAGAGATACCACGGCCGCCATGCCCGGATTGGGGTAGAACTCGCCGAACATCATGGCTGTTTTCGTGGAGGCCGCGGCGCCGCGGACAATGCCGTGAACGCTTTCGTAGGCGGCGATGGAGGACGCGAACAGGGCATACAGGGTCAGACCGGCCAGGATGGCGCCCGCGAACTGCGCCAACAGATAGACGGGCAATTTGCGCGCCGCCATCCGGCGGCTCACCGCCATGGCGATGCTCACGGCGGGATTGAGATGCGCGCAGGACAGATGCCGGGTGAGGTAGATGGCCAAAGTGACGCCGATACCCCATGCCAGGGCCACCTGCATCAGTCCCTGGTGCGCATTGAACAGCACCGAGACAGCCACCGAGCCGCACCCGAAGAGCACCAGCACGAATGTGCCCAAAGCTTCGCCGACCAGTTCACGGGTGTACTTGGCTGTCGTCATCTCGATGTCCTTCTACCGTCGGCGGCCGTCACCTATGGGGTGGGGCGCGCGATCGGCGTCTCGCTGCGATAGGAAATTCCTAGAGCCAGTTTTCCAGATGGTCCAGGCATATCTGCGACCAGGTTTCCATGCGCGGGCGCAGGGCCAGCAATTCTTCGCGCGTGCGGAATCCAGAATCGGCGATCAAGCGTTCGCGGTTGCGCACGGCGTCCGTCGGGGCGTTCAGGAGGTGGATCACGCCCAGGTGAACCTTGCCCACCGGCGTGGCGTCGTCGTTGAGCAGCGCCACGATGCGGTCCGTGCAACCCGGCGGCAGGACGACCTCCTCCTCCAGTTCGCGCCGCGCCGCGCTGGCGTAGAGATCGCCGAAGAGCGAGTCGTCGAGATGATTGATGTGTCCGCCGATGCCCATCGAAACCTTGGCCACCAGGCGGCTCTCGCCCGACTGCTTGCCGCGCGTGTAGGTGAAGACCCGGCCGTCATGCACGATCAGGAAGTAGGGGATGAGCTGCTTCAGCGACGGATCCTGTTCGGCCTCCGGGCGGGCCACGAAGCGGTAGTTCCGCGGATCGAGCAGCGCCTTGAGGTAACGTTCGACATCGGTGGTCAGCCCCTGGAAGATCCCGAGATTTTCCAGCAGCGCCCGTTCGATAACCAGCACATTTTCGGTGGCGTTCATGCCGGTTAGCCTATCACAACGCCGCATCCCGGCGCCAACCAGATCGCGCCGGCCCTTGGTGCATCTGCGAATCGTTGCGGATGAATCTTGTCTTCTGGAGGGACGGGCTTGCTACTCTGCGAAGTAGCGCTTCGCTACGTAGCACGAGCCGTCCCGTCCGTTCCTCCCACTCCGGCTGATTCACGGACGACACGGAGGTCGTCCCTCCAAATTCGCGGTGCGCCGATGCGCCCGTCCGCCCTGGGACCGGCGGTACGGCTTGCGTGCGCGTTCCCGCTCGTATATAAACCCAGCCAGTCAGGAGGATGCACGTTCGCATGACCACGCTTCGTGAATTGGACCGCGCACAGAGTCTTGCCCAACTGCCGCGCGCCGCCGCCTGGCAGCGCCTGCGCGCCGAGCTCGAATACGCGCAATTTCTCGCCGACAGCACGCCCGCGCAACCGGCCTGGCGCGCCTGCGTGCAGGCGGCGATTGAGATCGTGGCTGGCGCGCTGGCGGCCGGCGGCGAACCGGGCGCGGCGTTGACGGCCAGGATCGAGAGCATGCTGGCCCCGCTGGCCGCGGCCGCCAAGGCGCGCACCGTGTATCTGGCGGGCCACGCCCACATCGACATGAATTGGATGTGGTCCTGGCCGGAAACGGTGGCTGTCACGCTCGACACTTTCCGCACCATGCTCGACCTGATGGAGGAGTTTCCCGAGTTCCACTTTTCGCAGAGCCAGGCCAGCGTCTACGCGATCGTGCGCGACCATGCCCCCGAACTGCTGCCGCGCATCGCTGCGCGCATCCGCGAGCGGCGCTGGGACGTCGTGGCCAGCCATTGGGTCGAGTGCGACAAAAACCTGGTCGGGGGCGAAAGCCTCTGCCGCCACCTGCTTTACACGCGCGCCTTTCTGCGCGAACTCTTCGATCTGACGCCGGAGGATGTGCCGGTGGACTGGTCGCCCGACACTTTCGGACATGCCGCCGGCATTCCCACCTATCTCGCGCGCGGCGGAGTGCGTTACCTTTATCTGCACCGCCCCGGCGCGGGGCAACAGCCGGTGCCTGAGGCCTTCTGGTGGAGCGGTCCCGGCGGCGCGCGGGTGCTCGTGCGCAACGATCAGTCGCGCGGCTACAATGCCGTGCCCGATCCGGCCACGGTGCTCGATTCCGTGCGGGCCATGCAGGCCGGCGTCGGTCTGGCGGTGACAATGCTGGTCTATGGCGTCGGCGATCATGGCGGGGGCCCCACGCGGCGCGACTTGCTGCTGGTGCGCGAGATGAGCGCCTGGCCCATCTTTCCCAGCTTGCGTTGCGCCCGCGCACAGGATTTTTTCGAAGATCTGGCCCGCGAAGGCCACTCCCTGCCGGTCCTCAGCGGGGAGCTCAATACGGAATTCGGCGGTTGCTATACGACGCAGTCCCTGATCAAGCGCGACAATCGCCTGGCCGAAGCCCGGCTGGCCGACGCCGAATTCGCCGCCACGCTCGACACCCTCGCGCGCGGCGCCGCCTATCCCGCCGCGCGCCTGACCGCCGATTGGCGGCGCACGCTCTTTTCGCACTTCCACGACATTCTGCCGGGCTCCTGCGTGGCCGACACACGCGCCTTTGCGCATGGGCAATTCCAGGAAACCATGGCCTCGACCGCGATCGTGGAAACCGAAGCCCTGCGCGGCCTGGCGGGATTGGTGGACACGGCGCGCGTCGCCGGCACGGCCGCCGCGCGCGCGGCGCCGGCCTTGTTCGTAAGCAGCGGGCAGGGCGCGGGCGCCGGGATCGGCGCCGCCGATGGCCGGATCAGTCTGGCCGACCGCCATGGCGATTCGCCCCTGCGTCCTTTCGTGGTTTTCAACCGCACCGCCCGGTCCGTGAACGAAGTGGTCGAATTCACGCTCTGGGACCGCGAACCCAAGGGCGCGCCGACGCCCTTTCACGACAAGCTCTTCGAAGCGCTGGACGCCGACGGGCGGTCCCAACCCGCGCAGGCGCTGGCCAAGGGGAACGCCTGGGGACACAATAATATGACCCTGGCCGTGCCGGTCACCGTTCCGGCGTTTGGGTACACGACCGTGGTCTTCCGGGAAACGCTCGCGCCGCCCCCCGCGGTCGGCACAAGCGGCGCCTGGCTGCTCCGTCGCAAACACCACTGTTCCTACACTGCTGTCGAGCGCAACGTCATCGGCTTGGAGAACGCCCTGCTGCAGGTGGTATTCGATCCCCGGACGGGACGCATCGCGCGCCTCTTCGACAAGCGCACCGGCCAGGAGCTGGTGGACTCCGCGGCGGGCGGCATCGGCTTCGAATATGGCGTCGAACGTCCGCGCGGCATGAACGCCTGGGTGATCGAACACAGCGGACCCATCGAATGGCCGAAGGTGAAGTCGGTGTCCGACCGCCGCGACGGGCCGTATTCGGCGGCCATCGAGATCGTCTACGAGATCCGGGACTCCACCGTCAAAGTCCTCTACACGCTTCATCAGGACGATCCCTGCTTGCATATGCAGATCGAAGCCGACTGGTTCCAGCGCGGCACGTCGGCGGACGGCGTGCCGAATCTGCGTTTCGCCGTGCCCACGGCGTTGCGCGAGGTAGTGGCGGGCTACGAGATTCCCTTCGGCGCCGTCGAGCGCCGCACCGAGCCGGATCAGGAAGTGCCGGCGTTGCGCTGGGCCATGCTGCGTGGAACGATCGGAAACGCTCCGGCCGCGCTGGCGCTGCTCAACGACTGCAAGCACGGCCATGCCCTGACCGGCGCCACGCTGCGCCTGAATTTGATTCGCTCGGCCTACGATCCCGATCCGCTTCCGGAAATCGGACATCACACCATCCGCCTCGCGCTCATGCCGGCTTCGGCGCTCTCCGTGGCCGACGCCACGCGCGCCGCGCACCGCTTCGAACATCCGCTCCAACCTATCGGGGCCGGCGTGCATGCCGGCGCGCTGGCGCCGCAAGCCGGCTTGATCGAGTTGGCGGGCGGCGCGTCGGTCGTACTTTCCGGACTCAAGCTGACCGAAAGCGGGCGCGCTCTGCTGGTGCGCGTCTACGAGAGCGCGGGCGTCGCCGCTCAGGCCGCGATCCGTCTGCATCCGGCTTTGGGCCGCCCCGTTTCCGCCGCATGCGTGGACCTGCTCGAACGGCCAGAAGCCGGCGCCGAAGCGCGTGTGCAAGGCGACAGCGTAAGCTTCGACGTGCCCGCCCACGGTATCGCCAGCGTCGCGATCATGCTGCGCAGGGTGTGACCCGCCCCTGCCGCCGCGTAGGCGTAAGGTGGATTTTTCGTGAACGGAATGTCGCAACGGCATTGTGCGGGGGATCCCGGCGCGAATGCGGCGCTTGCGCACAAGTGCCGGATACGCTAGGGTTGGCCGCGTTTCGCTGCTCGGGTGGTGAAATTGGCATACACGTTAGCTTGAGGTGCTAATGGCCGAAAGGCTGTGGGGGTTCGAGTCCCCCCCCGAGCACCACCTCACTTTTTCACATGCGCCTGATCGTCGCCACACGCAATCGCCACAAGGTCGCCGAGATCCGCGCCGTGCTGGCGATTCCCGGCCTGGAGTTGATTGCCGCCGCGGACTGGCCGGGACTGCCGGAGGTCGAGGAGACCGGTCTGACCTTCGCCGATAACGCGATCCTCAAGGCCGTGGCCGCGGCCCGCGCCACGGGACTGTGGGCGCTGGCCGACGATTCGGGGCTCGAAGTCGAGGCGCTCCAGAACGCCCCCGGCGTGCGTTCCGCCCGCTTCGCCGGCGAAGGCGCGGATGACGCCGCCAACAACCGCAAGTTGCTTGAGTTGATGGACGGAGTCGGCGACCGCCGCGCCCGCTTTCGTTGCGCGATCGCCCTGGCCGACCCGTCGGGCGCGGCGCGGACGGTGGATGGCGTCTGTCCCGGCAAATTGCTGACCGCGGCGCGCGGCGCGCATGGATTCGGCTACGATCCGCTCTTCGTGCCCGACGGCGGGACGCTGACATTCGCCGAATTGCCGGCCGAAACGAAAAACCGCATTTCCCACCGCGCCCTGGCCCTGGCCGCCGCCCGCGCGGCCTGGTCCCATATTTTTGCGTAAGCCCGCGTTGACAGGCGTGCGTCTTGCTCTTAGCATGTGCTTTCAACCCATTGCCGGGGAGTTTTTAGGTATGAATATTCTCGTCACCGGCGGCGCCGGTTATATCGGTTCCGTCATGGTTCCCATCCTCCTGCAGGCCGGTCACCGCGTGACCGTGCTCGACAATTTCCTCTACAACCAGTCTTCGCTGCTGGATGTTTGCCACAACGAGGCGCTGACCATCGTGCGGGGCGATGTGCGCGACACGGCGCTGGCGCGCAAACTCGCGGCCAAGGCCGATGCGCTGTTTCCGCTGGCCTGCCTGGTCGGCGCGCCGCTCTGCGACAAAATGCCGGTCGAGGCCCGCGGCATCAATTACGACGCCGTCAAGGCGCTGATAGATTGCAGTTCCCCCAGCCAGCGAATCATCTTCCCCACCACCAACAGCGGCTACGGCGTCGGCGAGGCGGGCATTTTCTGCACCGAGGAAACCCCGCTGCGCCCGATCTCGCTCTACGGCGTGCTCAAAGCCGAAATCGAGAAGGCGCTGCTCGACTCCGGCCGCGCGATCTCCTTCCGCCTGGCCACGGCCTTCGGCGTCAGTCCGCGCATGCGGCTCGATCTGCTGGTCAACGATTTCACCTATCGCGCCGTCACGGACCGCTTCGTGATCCTCTTCGAGGCCCACTTCAAGCGCAATTACGCGCATGTGCGCGACATTTCGCGCGCCTTTCTGCATGGACTGGAACACTGGGACGCGATGAAGAACCAGGCCTACAATGTCGGGCTCAGCGAGGCCAATCTCTCGAAGATGGAGCTCTGCCAGGAAATCCAGAAACAATTGCCCTCGTTCACGATTCTGGAAGCCCCGGTCGGCAAAGACCCCGACCAGCGCAACTACATCGTCAGCAACGCCAAGATCGAGAAGACCGGCTTCCACGCCCAGGTCACGCTGCCGGTCGGCATCGCCGAGTTGATCAAGGGCTACCAGGTCATCCGGCGCAACCAGTACGCGAATATTTAGAAGCACGCTCCCATGCACGCTCCTTACTCCCGTATCCTGATTACCGGCGCCCCGGGTTTTCTTGGGCATCACATGGCGCCGGTGCTGCGCCGGAGTTTTCCGGCGGCCGAGGTGATTTCGGTCGGACGCCGCGACTATGACCTGCTCGATCCCGCCGCGACCGCGCGCATGCTGGCCGACACCCGTCCCGACGCCGTGGTCCACCTGGCCGGCAAGATCGGCGGGATCATCGCCAACCAGCGTTTTCCGGCCGACTTTTGTTACGAGAATCTCACCATCAACACCCAGATGTTTCAGGCCTGCTTGAAGGCCGGCGTCAGGAAATTGATGACCTTCATGGGCGGCTGCTCCTATCCCGCGCATGCCGTCTCGCCGATCGGCGAGGATCAATTGTGGAAGGGCTACCCGCAGGCCGAAAGCGCGGCTTATTCGACGGCCAAGATGATGCAGGTGGTTATGTCGGAGGCCTACCGCAAGCAGCACGGGTTCAATTCGGTCGTGCTGGTGCCCGGCAACGTTTACGGCGAACACGATATCTTCAACGAGGTCTATGCCCACGTCATTCCCGCCCTGATCCGGCGCTTTGTCGAGGCCGCCGAGCGCGGCGACGCCTCGCTCGCCTGCTACGGCAGCGGCCGGCCGACGCGGGACTTTGTCTACGCCGCCGACGTCGCCGCCACCATCCCGTGGTTTCTGGAAAACTACGACAGCAGCGAACCGGTGAATATTTCCAGCGGCACGCGGGTCTCGATCCGCGAACTGGCCGAAACCCTGCGCGATGTCTCCGGCTTCCGCGGCACTCTGGCCTGGGATACCTCCAAGCCCGACGGCCAGATCGATAAGATTTTCGACACCACGCGCCTGCATGCCCTGGGCTTGAACTGCCGGACGCCGCTGCGCGAAGGCTTGACGCGGACCCTGGCCTGGTTCCGCGAGGCCCGTAAGACGGGCGAGGCGCGCCTGTAGCCGGACATCGCCACATGACAGCCGCCCCCACCTGCATCGTCCTCGGCGCCCGCGGCTTCGTCGGCCGCGCGGTCGTCGCCGAAGCCCTGCGCCGCGGCTACCAGGTCACGTCCGTGGATCAGGCCGAATACGAGGCCGCGCGGGGCGCCCGCTGCGACCTCCTGATCAACGCCAACGGCAACTCCAGGAAATATCTGGCCGCGCAGGATCCGGCCCTGGAATTCGATCTCTCCGTCCGTTCGGTTCAGCGCGCGCTGCACGATTTCAAGGCCGCGCGTCATGTGCATCTTTCGACCTGCGACGTTTACAATGACCACGAGCATCCCGCGGCCAACGCGGAGGAGGCCGCGACCGATCCGGCGCGCCTTTCGCCCTACGGCCTGCACAAGCAGCTGGCCGAGCAACTTGTGCGCTATTACGCGCCCGACTGGCTGGTTTTGCGCATGGCGGGCTTCGTCGGCGCCGGGCTGCGCAAGAATTCGATCTACGACCTGCTGACCGGCGCGCCGCTGCGTGTGCATCCCGACTCGCGCTACCAGTATCTGAACACCCGCGATCTGGCGGCGATCCTCTTCGACCTGCTCGACGCCGGATTGAACCGCGCGACGGTCAATGTGGCCGGCGACGGGCTGATCTCGCTCCGCGAGGTCGCCGCCATGCTGCCGCCGCAACGCGCCCGCGAACTGACCGCCGCCGGTGCGCCGCCGCTCGAAACGTACGACATCAACATCGCCCGGCTCCAGACGCTGCGTCCCGCGCCGCGCACCCGCGACACGGTGCGCGCCTTTGTGGACGACGTGCTGTCCGGACGGGAGGTCCTTGTCCCATGATCATCGCCCGCACCCCCTTTCGCATCAGTTTCTTCGGCGGCGGCAGCGACTATCCCGAGTTCTATCGCGAACACGGCGGCGCCGTGCTGTGTACCGCGATCCGCCAGTATTGCTACATCTCGATCCATCGCCTGCCGCCCTTCTTCCAGCACCGCTTCCGCGCTTCCTACGCCCGCACGGAGACGGTCATGGATCCGTCCCAGTTCGAGCATCCGCTGATCCGCGAATGCCTGCTCGAACTGGCCGTCCGCGAGGGCCTCGAAATTTCCCACGTGTCCGACCTGCCCGGCCGCACGGGGCTCGGCACCTCGTCGGCTTTCACCGTCGGCTTGCTCAACGCCCTGCATGCGCTGCGCGGCGGCCGTGTGACCGCCGAGGACCTGGCCCGCGGGGCCATCAAGGTCGAACGCGAAAGGGTTGGCGACAGCGGCGGCCATCAGGACCAATACGCCGCGGCTTACGGCGGCTTTCTGCGGCTCGATTTTGCCGCTCCACAAGCGGTGCGCGTGCGCCAGCTGGCGCTGCCGCAGGCGCGGCTGAACGAACTCGAACAGCAGTGTCTGCTCTTCTACACCGGCGTGGAACAATCGTCCGAAGCGATTCTGCACGCGCAGAAAAAACAAACGGCGCAAAATGTGCCGGCCTTGCTGCGCATGCGCGAGATGGTGGACGAAGCCGAGCGCATCCTGACCTCGACCGCCAGCCTCTCCGCCTTCGGGGAACTCCTGCACGACAGTTGGCAGCTCAAGAAGAGCCTGGCCTCGGGCATCTCCAACGACACGATCGACAAGGCCTACGCCGCGGCGCGCGGCGCGGGCGCGAGCGGCGGCAAACTGCTCGGAGCAGGCGGGCGCGGGTTCCTGCTGGTCTTCGCCGAGCCCGGGCGGCAGGCCGCCGTGCGCGCCCGCCTGAGCGCCCTGCGGGAAGTGCCCGTCGCCTTCGGCGCCGAAGGCAGCCGCATCGTCTTTTGCACCACCGAACCATGACCACCGCCCGTCCGCGCCGCGCCTTCTGCTTCCGTGCGGCGCCGGCGCGGTGAGGATAAAAGGCTCGTAATCTTAATTTTGCTCATAATCGCAATCGATTTAAAGAGATCAAAAAAGACTTGCAATCCCAGTGCATGTGGTTCTTACTTCGTGACGTTGTGGCCGCGTTTTGTGCAGGCCACGCATAACAAGGAGTCAGAAACGATTTAGAAAAGTTACGACACCATAAAATTTTGCGGCTTCGGCTGCTGTCCACCACGAAACTAGGAAATTCGATCGAAGGATGGCGCTCGACGCACACCCCGCTTGGGGCGTGCCGAAAGCGTTCCTTCGAGGGCATCCTAGTGCCTGTGGTGGGGCGTGAGTAGTCACGCCCCTCTTTATTGGTGCATATGGAACAGTACCATTGAATGAACGTGCTCGGAAGGATTCGACAATGGCAAAAGCATTTCTCCAAAAGCGGTGGAGCATTCTGTTGGGATCGGTACTTGGACTCACCTGCGCATCCTTTCTCTTCGCCCAGGTCTTCGATACAAAAGATATCGCCGCCACCTTCGACCGGGAAGCCTACAACGAATACAAAGCGCGGGAATTCAATTCGATTAACGATCTGATTTGCCGATACGAAGCCGACCTCCTCTGGTGGATGCCGCTGGCCCTGCCGGATACGGATCGCGGCTGGTGGAAACAGGCTTCCTTTTACAGCCTTTCCCCCTTCAATCCTGCCGGCTTCCCAAGCGATTTTGTCAAAGGCCTTGTGCCGGTAACGCGCGAAGATGTGAACGTCTACCCGGTCTCGATTACCGAGAACTTCTTCACACGTTACCGCGAAATCTGTAACGCCAACGGCACCCTGATCGCATCGGTGCCACCGCCCGCCAGATACAACCCCCGCTGGTTCGTCTACCAAAATTACCCCAGCCTCGATTCGTGGGCCCTTTCCGAGAGTCGCAAGGCCGAAATTATTGGTATCTACGACCAAGCGCGGCTCACCGTAAAAATGGACCTGATTCTCGACGACGAACTCGTCAACCTCATCATGCGGCGCTCGGTGCTTGCCGCCGTCGCGCAGGCCCAAAAGACCGCCGACGGTGTACTCGCACACAAAGGCAGTGGAAATTCGGCGACAATGAAACGCTCCCTGACCGCCGCCAGCAATATCGTCGTTGACTGCGTGAGTCTTACCAACGGGCTGACCCTCCAAATTTCTTATCCGAACGATTTCACGAATCGTTTTGATATCTATGCCAGCACCGACTTGCTTGCCAGCACATGGACCTTGACGGCGACAGGGCTGGTAACGGCAGGCACAAACACGATTTTCTGGACCGACACAAACGCGATGACCAACGCGAAATATTTTAACGTCGGCGACGCGCAAACCGATACCGACAACGACGGACTGGTCGACGCCCGAGAAAAGCGCCTATATCACAGCGATCCAAACAGTATGGATTCCGACAACGACGG
>JANYBP010000088.1 GCA_025360745.1 bacterium | reverse complement strand
GGATAGCTATTTGCAAAAGTGGGAAACTGGCGGGACCATCCCCACGCGCGTGGGGAAAACTCCGCTGCCGCTGTGCGCGCATATCGCACTGTGGGACCATCCCCACGCGCGTGGGGAAAACGCCCCTGTCAAGGAAAGGGCGCGCAGTTCGTAGGGACCATCCCCACGCGCGTGGGGAAAACCTAACCATCCCATGGTTATTGCCCCATCGCTAGGGACCATCCCCACGCGCGTGGGGAAAACATCCAGCGTAGCGACGCGCGCGGTCCTTGGAACGGACCATCCCCACGCGCGTGGGGAAAACGAAATCGGACGAATCGTCCAGCGCCGCCAGGAGGGACCATCCCCACGCGCGTGGGGAAAACACATCCGCATCCATCGCCGGAGAATACAAGCAGGGACCATCCCCACGCGCGTGGGGAAAACACCAACATCCCGTACTTGGTGCAGCGATACTACGCTACGGGTGGTAGTTATTCAATTGTCAATGAACTGAAGAAATTGAGGAATAGCGGTTGCTGGTCGGCGTGGATGATAGAGCAGGTATCGACATGGTTGGACCTGGGTAACCCTCTATGGAATGGCGAAGAATACGTCGCGCAAGGACGATCAGAGAAAGGACATCCCGTGCATTGTAACTCAGGAGTCTAGTTAGGGAGGCATCATCGTCGAGTTCAGAGTAGTCCCGCCACAACTGCGCCGCTTGTTCGCCGTCGAAATCTTCATCCGGCACCCGTTCGATCCCCAACTTCCGTTCGATGGCCTTCAGTCCGCCCGCATAGCCGAACGCCCGCGCTTCGTCCATCAGGTCGATGTGCGGCGGCATAACGGAGAGTCCGAATTTCCTCGCCAGTACGGGCCAGTCAAAGCGCGTGCCATTGAAGGTGACCAGCAGTGTGGTTTGCCGCCAGGTACGCAGGAGTTCGTCAAGGTTTCGCCCACGAACGAACGTTTCCATGACCCCGTCGCGCCACAGACCGACTACGGTCAGTTCGTCTCTGGGACCCAACCCGGTGGTCTCGACATCGAGGAACGTGGTTCCGGCGACAAAGTGGGGCCAGACACGCAGGCGGTGTCCAATCGGCAGTCGGCTCAGGAACACGTCCGCCACGCCGCCCTCGATTGCGTTCTTCAGTACTGGTAACTGCGCCGCCAAGTCTGCCGCTTTCCGTGGCGACAACAACCGCCCCGTTTGCGGCAGATGCGCCCAGCACAGGCACCCGCCACGCCAGAGACGCCGCTCCGCCGCAACCGATATACCGCGGAAACAACAGAAACTCCGCGTCAGCATGGATCGGCGTTCCCATCATCCGCCTCTTCAGCGGACCAAGCCTCCGCCAGTAACAACAGTCCGCTCAACCGAACCGGACGACGCGGCGTGTCGCCAAAGCATTCGATGCTGAATCCCTGAGAACTCTTCTCGGTTGCCAGTACCAGCAAACCCAACCCCGGCGCGTTGCGCCGGATGTACGCCAGGGTCTTCTCTCGGGTGCGCGCGTTGACGCTGCCGACAAACACATTCGACCGCGGTTCGACAAACCAGCGCTTGAGTAACCCGCGAATGGCGGGTGGCGTGTCATTGGCGACGATTACAGTCATCCGGTCACCAATAGCTTTTCGATATCGGTTGGGATGCGCGCCAATAGACGCCGATCCTCGATATGAAACTTCAGACGGGCGACGACATCGTCCTCTTTGGCTTCGGGAGCGAGCCCCAGCGTCTCGAATGCCGCCACCAAACTGGTTTCCGGTTTGTAGATGTCGGCGATGTCCAACACGAAGGCGCGCATTGAGGCCGTGTGGATGAACCCCAGCGCAGGCAGGTACCCCAGTGAGCAGACAACGGCTGTAGTGAGCGCATACAATGCGGCATTGGCAGCCGAGACGGCGCGGTTGATTCCGTCTGCAAGTTCCCAGTTGTCTGGGTTATAGTTCCGCCCTTTCCAAGTGACCCCGTATTTGGCGCCTAACTCGGCATAGAGCGCCTTTACACGCCGGCCCTCCATGCCCCGAAGCTCCTTGATCGCCACTCCCTCAACCGGCACATCGGGACCGAACCGTAGCGCAAACATTCGGCGAGCGACCGCATCGCGTTTGCCGGGCGCGCAGGCCAGTTCAGCCTGCCTTCGCGCGCGTTCGTTGTCGTGGGTTGGAGCGATTCCGGTGGCGTAAAAGTACAAACCCTCCGCACCAACCCAACAAACCGGCGTGTTGCTTTCGGCGCAGACTTTCATGGCTGCATGCGTTACCGTGGTGCCGGGACCGAGCATGAGCACGCTCAAACTCGCAACCGGTAGCCGGAAGACCGTCCGATCGGCTCCGATCCACTTGACGCTGGAATCGTCCACCTCGATCCGGCCATGTTCGAGGTAAAGCGGCGTCCAACGTTCGCGCGCCGGGGTGAGCGTTTCCAACGGCGGCCGTTCGAAGATCGGCATATCAGTCTCCCGCCAGTTCCGTTATCGGTACGCCAACCGCAACCCTGCGCGGTTTGAACACTCGCGTCTTGAAGTTGACCGGCGCATCCATGAGTGTGTCCGTGCCCTCGGCAAAGGAGTCCGCTTCCACAACCGTCGCAAACTCCTGCATGCCGCGGCCCGTCTCGCCCAACAGCGCCAGCGCCTCCGCCTCGGTCGCTACCATACCCTGTAGAACCGGCGCGGCCGGAATGCAAGCCTTTCGCCCAAACCAGATTCCCCAACGGGGATTGCGCAACGCCGCCGCAAGTTCGTCAAGCACCTCCCGCGGCCCATTCAGGAACACGCCGAAACGGGCATCGAGCAGGTACTGACGATGGGTGATGACGGCATCATTCTTTGGTTTGTTCTTGGCATTTCGAGTGCCTTTCACGGTATGGAAGTCCTCCAGGCGCCGAATGGCCAGCGGTTCCCGGCTGCCTTCCACTTTGCGCGGTAGTGTCAAAACCGTCAGCCGCACACCCGCTTCGGGGGTCAGGCGCGTCAGCCACTGTGCTTCCGCATCGGAACCCTTCTCCACGCCGAGAGCGGCGCAGAGCATGCCGAGTATCCCGCTGCGCGTTGGGTGCAGGGCTGTGGTGCGCCGTTGAAAGCGGCTCGCGTGGCCCCAACTTTGCAGCGGCCCATCGAGCAACATGACCAGGATGGTTGTGTCAGTCGACATGAGCGACAAGCCTCCGGCAGAACTCGTCCAGAGGAACATCCGGGATGGCCACTTCCTCAGCCGTCTCGATTCCCCAGGTCTTTTTCATTGCCGAGTGATGTTCTCGCATTTCCTTGACCGAAGGTTCGACCAAACCGTTCTTGCACCGCACGGGCGTTTCGAAGGCATTTATGAGTTGCAGCGGTTGTCCTTGTGCCTTCACCACGCCGAGCACATACGACGGCGCCGTGTTGGCATTCATGGAGTTTTTGCGCGCTCCCGGCACGGCGAGAATTGTCGCGCGAAGGAAGGCATCGACCACCGCCTGGCGCTCAGGGCGGGCGAGCGCGCCCAAGTGCTCGTCGTCCCGCAGAAGTCCAAGGTTCAGACCGGCATAGCGGTAATAGCAGGCAGAGGAGAACTCGATCGGTCCCGTGTGTCCTGCCCCGGCGTCCTCGCCTTTCAGTTTTTCGTCATCGACCGCCGCAAAGAAATCGATGTCGTTCTCGGTTTTGTGCGTGGACAAGGCATGACTGAACATGCCGGCGCCTTCCAACGTCAAGTCTGGACCTTTGGCCACCATCCGTCCGAACATGGCAATGTCGGCGGCGTCACTCAAGGGGACCGCCTTGCATGCTTTCGTAAGTTTCTTGACATCGAGTTTGGCCTTTGGGTCCTTCGTCACCAGTTCGGCCACGGTCGCTCCAAGGGCATCCACTTCGGATGGCGAAAGGAAGATCAGCGTACCCACCCGTGGAATCTTTCCTTCCTTTGGCGTCCCGTCCGATTCAACCGTCTTGGCGTCGAGTCCGGCGAGAAGTTCGGCGACTTGGGCGGCATACACGGATGCCTTCGCCGCTGCCATCCCATGTTTCTCCATAGCCACGCGCAATGGTTCAAGAATCAGACGCGAGCGCGATCCGCCGAAGCGAGCCGCGGGGTATTGCTCTTGCGCCAGTTTCCTGATCGCCCGCTTGAGACACTGACTCGATATGCGGGCGCGGGTGCAGCCGCCGAAGACGGCGGTTTTGGGCGCGCCTACGTCGTCGCGGTTGAGGCAGGAGACGGGGAAAGATTGCAGGATATGCAGTTCAATCAGTTTCATCGTCGGCTCTTCCTTTCGGTTCGTACGGTTCGGTTGTCATGTTCAGGTTCGGTCAACGGCACGTCAGGTTGGTTGTTGAAGCGCCAGGCAAGCGCATATGTTTAGCCAAACGCCCGCGAAGCCAGGCGCTTCTCGTTGGCGACGTTCATGGTGTGGTGTTTAGCATGGTGGTTGAACCTGCTACGCATCCGGCGGATGCTGCGCCGCGTTCTTTGCCAAGGGGAACAAGCGCCAGCAAGCCGAACCCGAATGCTTTGGCTGAACCGATGCCACAAAGACAGGCCTGTTGAAAAGCTGCGTCATTCGTAACGGCCAGCACGCCGTCAAAGTTCACTGAATGGTGTATGCCGGTCAGGTTGCGCGCTTCGATTCGGAAGTGTTCGTGTGATTCGCGCATGGTTCGTATGGCGGTCATATCCGGCACAAAACCATGCTGTTGACCTTTGCGTTGCAACCACGCATGCAGGTCCGCGTCCGTAACTAGCGGCATGCGTTTGCGCGAAACGTTCCCCCGTTTGGTCGGATTCACGCGAAGTTGAAAGCGATACGTTCGATGACGAAAGAATGCCGGCGATAGTTCGCGCGTTTGCCATGCTTCCGGTTCGTTTGACCAATTGCGCGGCGCCGCGGGTTCGTTTGCCGAAACAATGAGCAACCGGTAGCGGCGCTCGCGCTCCTGCGCATCGACACGCGTGAGGAACTGGCGTGAATCGTCGTTGCGCCCGGGAAACGCCTGCCAGACCAGCTGGTGCCAGTCGTAGAGATCGCGAAGGCCCGGCTTGTCCGCCGAGAGGGGGTATTCACGGGCCTCGCGAAAACCGATGAACGCTTGCGTAAGGTAGTTCATGTGGCCTCCTTTGTGATGTCTGACAGCGCCGGATGCAGGCCGCCGTCATTCTTGTCCACCGCTTCGCCATCGCCCCAGAAAGCCCTGGCCCACTCCACCTTCACGTCGTCGCCCCAGCAAATCAGGTCGGAAAGGAGCCGTGCGTAGTGTACCGGAACCCCTTTGACCTGAGCGGCGCGAACCAGTGGCGCTACCAAGCGAGGCGCTTCTTCACGGTCAGCCGTCAGGATGCGTTTGAATCGGCCCTCGAAACTATTGTGTTCAGCGGTGAGGGCATGCAGCGTTGCGCCAAGGTTACGATCGAGAGTCGCGTTCGCCGGGTCCGCCGCCCACAATGCCGCCACAAGTTCATACTTTTCGTCGCCTATGGCGCCGGGAAAACCGCCAAGCAACGGCCAGGCACGGTGACGGCGCGTCTCGCTGAGCGCGCCGCGCAAACTGGCGAGCGCACCGCGGTCGTTGTTGAATTGTCCAAGATATTTGATGAATCTGGATGCCGGTTCGATGGGCGGACGTTGTTTGGCCATAACTCATTCCTCCGTTGTTGTCTCGGTTTCCGAATCGTCGCTGCCGGCGGGCGGCTGTGCAAAAAGAGCCTGAAGACCGAAAGCATACGCCTTGTACTGCCGGGGCGTGGCGTGAGGACAGGCGAGGTCATAGGCTTCCCGCGCGGCGCGGGAGATGCTTCTACCCCAGGCGGTTGTCTTCCACTGCGGTTTCGTAAGGTCAAAACCGAGAAGAGCCGGATTCTCGACCACAGTCAACAGTTGGCGCACTTCTTGTTCCACGGCGGTCCAATAGTGTGCGGCAGCCTTACGTTTCACCTCCATGCCGCGTTTGCGCGTTTCCTTCCGGTCCAACTCATCCTTGAGTTCCTGTCGGTACACGACCACAGCATGGGTCAGTTGTCTGGCACGTCGATCAGAGAAGGCCACGCCGTCCTGATACAACGCCCTTCCGGTATCAACGAACATTCCAGCAGGCACATGGAAGACCGATTCGACGGCCTCCAGAATCTTGGACTTCTGCTTGACGACAAGGCCGCCTGTCCATACATCGCAGGCGTGTGCCATTTTGTCAAAATGCGTTAGCGGAAAAGGACCACCTATGGCATTGCGTTCTTCAGACGTGCGGACAGTGGTGATTGCGTGCAGTTCCCGCCAGAGCGCTCGGTCGGTTGACACCGCCAAAGGTTTGCGCACGCCCTCCTCGTATTTGTCCGCGCAAATGGTCGCAAATGGATCACGCCACGCGCACTTATCAAATGGGAGATACTCCAGCCCGCACCCCCAGATAACCGACTTCAGATCGTTGCCGATCCATATGGCGCGACTTATGGGAACCAGTCTGCCCAAGTGCGTTGCCAACGCATTGGCCACTTCCGGCGTGTCTGTGTTGCAGCCTTTCGGCATCATTTCCCAAACCGGCTTGCCCCATCCAATTGATGCCAGTACATCTTGCGCGACAAGATTGGACTGCACCTGATCAAGAAGGTTGGCACGGTCCAGAACAAACGTGTGGACCATTCGATCCGCTAGGCAAGGCCCCGTCTCGTTTCCGGCCTTTTTCGTGCGTTGCCCATTCCAGAGACACTCCGACAGCAACCCCCCAGGCGAGAAACACTGGAATGTAAGAAGTATAAGCGCCACACGCGCCGGCGTGAACGAACGGTCGGAACCACCTGCGGTATCGAAAAGGGAAGACATGTTGCCTGAAGCCAAATCAAGGTCCAGTTTTGCGATGTCATTGCCTTCTCCTGAAGTCTCTGTAGGCGTGATGCCCTTCATCTGCAAGAACCTCGGCCCCGGACCGAGGAGTTCGAAGGCAAACCCCCATTTCTTAAGGTAACGGTCGGTTTCTTTCGCGATACGGTCGCGGCAGGTCTTCCAGTCGGCGCGATCTTTTGGGCCGTCGAGTGCGGCTTGGGCGACACAAATCAACAGGCGCATCAGGGCGATACGTTCGTGGGGGCGCACGGCCAAATCGCGGATTTCGTGTCCCCGCAGGAAAGCATCGCGCAGACTGACTTGACCTGTTTCCCCGCTGTTCCAGACAATCGGAATCCAGAGATCAGTCGTAAGATTCATCGTCCTCCTCCTCCCGGCGCGTTCGGTCATGGCTGCTCGGCACCGCCGCCTCTGCCCTCCAGATCACAATACCATCGTTCGCGTTCCACGCAAGGCAGGTTTCTCCATCCGTCAGTGTGCGCAATGCGCCATCTTTCATGAGTTTCAGCGGTACAGTTCCATGTGGCGCGTGTTCGGCAAACCAGCGCGGTGCGTCGTTGCGTTGGTTGCGGACGGTCCATGCCGGCGCCTGTACGATGTTGCGGTGTATTGCCTTGGCCGCGGCAAGCGAGAAAAGGTAAGGATCGATATTTACCTCAGGTTCGCCGGGGTCCAGCAACCGAAAACGCCCGCTTGTCCAGTCGCCCCATTTTACCAGCGGAAGGATTGGCGTCCTTGGGCACCCGTTCCAACGCGTCTGTATCCCTTCCTCATCTTCCAGAGCAACTTGCCATGGCGTACTGTTACCCAGCGCACGCATGGCCATCTCGCATTTCTGTTCTTTTAGTTTCGCGTAAAACTCGCGCCAGACGCCGGGTTCGGCGTCAGGCGGATCGGCGTATGTCGCTTCGAGCAATAGTCGTATATCGTGTGGGAGCGTGATGATAGAGCGGCCTTGCCATTGCACAAGGGTCCGAAGGAGCACATAGGGGGCGTAGACCCGAGTGGACTTCCCGAAGGCCGCCATAATCTCTACCTTCGACGCTGCGCGCAGCCTCGCAAGGTCGAGGCTTGGGGACTGTATCCAGACTTCTGGACATGCTCGCGGGCGAGTCGTGCGCGAATGCCGCCAGAGCCGTCCCATCCGTTGCAGCAGCATGTCGGTGGGAGCGAGATCGGTAACCAGTAGATCGGCATCGATGTCAACGCTTTGTTCGGCCACCTGCGTAGAAACCAGTACGCAACCGTTTGGGCGTTTGGGAAGCTGAGCATCGTCCTTTCCGAGCGCATCAAGCCATTTCTTCTCCAACGCATCCCGAAGGAACAGCGGAAAGCGGGCATGCAACAGACCGATTTCGGGACCGCCTTCCTGATTTCGACCGCGTAGTTCCCGTGCGGTCGCTTGGGCCTCATCCACGGTGTTGTGAATCCAAAGTACACAGGCGCCAGCGCGGGCTTCCGCCAAACAGGCTTCGGCCAGTTCGGTTTTTGACCGGAAACTGACGCGTACTCGCTTCTCAGGTTCGTCGAGCACGACAGTTACAGGCGTCAAAGAATGTCCATTCTGAACACCGGACAGTAAAGGGTAGGCGGCATCGGCCGCCTGAATTTCGGCGCCTTCGTCTGCGCCCAACAACTGACGACGGCGGGCGGTGGTCAGGGTGGCAGAGAGGACAATGACCGTGGCCCCAAGTTCACAAAGCCGCTTGATAAGTTTGTCAATCAGCGTGCCGGTATACAGGTCATACGAATGCACTTCGTCCAGCACCACAACCTTTCCGGCCAACGCGTACTGGCGCACAAAGAAGTGTTTCGCCGCGACAACACCGAGGAGAGCTTGATCCACCGTGCCGACGCCGAATGGCGCGAGCAGTGCGCGGCGGGTGGAGGCGAACCAGTCGCGGCCGGCATGCGGAGCGTCGGCATCGTTTTCGACCCCCACGGGAATGGCATCCTCAGCTGCCTGCAACCAGGAAGAACCGTGGACTAGTCTGGCACGCATCCCGTCGCCAAGTTTCGCCAGAAACGCCTCGATCCGCGTGTGAATACGATTGCTGGTGGTTTGCGTCGGCAGGGCGAAATACAAACCTGTAGCCTTATCGGTCGCCAGTAGTCGGTAGGCGGCAGCCAAAGCCGCCTCGGTCTTCCCGCAACCCATGGGCCCTTCGATTATGTAAATTCCGGCCATGCTCACCGTTTCTTCAACGGCCTTTTGTAGAGGATTAGCGGGGAATGGAAACAAGTCGCGAAAACGTCGTCCGGCGGTCACCTTGATGCGTCCGAAACCTATGCGTTCAATTTGGTCGACGGCCCGTTCCTTGATCTCCGCCGATGCTAACACCTTGGAAGGTGGGAAGGTTCTCTCATCCGAAGCCAGCCAATCGGCCACTGTTATCAAACCGGCGCAAGCCCAGAGCGGACCGTTATCGCCATATGGTTCCGGCGGAATGTCCGACGGCAAAGGTCCGAACTCGCGACATAGATCCGCGACCAGTCGGCGGCGTTCGACATCCCAGGCCTCAGTAAGGCCATCGAGCGCCGGAATGAAATCTCCCTTCAGTTTTCCGTGATGGGCGCCGGCAATGGCCGCCCAGTAGCGCAATGGGCCATCTTCTCCCAGAAGCGTCTGAAGCGTCCGTTGGGTAACCCTGCCGTGGTCGGATTCGGCGCCATGCCATGTGAACCCCGCGCCCGCTCCGCCATGCGTCGCAAGCCAAGATTTACATTTGCCTTGAAATCCTGGCGACACCTTGCCGACATCGTGCAGCGCAGTCAGACAGACCGCCACGTCGCCGAGACGGAGCCTCTTGCGCAGACGTTCAGGCGCAAAATTGGCCAGCAACCGTGCAATCACCGCCGAGGTTGAACAATGCTGAAAAACCGAAATTCCTGGACGTCCACTGTCCGTTGTCTTGGCCCAGCACGACTCATAACGAATGGGGCCAGCGGATGGGTTTTCATCCGTCGTGCGTTTCTTTGGAAGCGGAGACATACGGCACGTCTTAGTTTCCCGACACGACAACTTCAGATGCGTTTGAAAAAGTCGCGGTTACGCGATTCATGGGAGCTAGAGTAGTCCTGGCATCAAGAACGCGCAAGTTGTTTTGGTAATGAGTCGGTGACGTGGCGGAGTGGCCCCGTGGGTAACGCCTCCGGCTTGCGTCACGAAATGCCTGCCTGCGTCACTGACCCATTACTATTTTTGCCGTTCGTTCGAACCGCTCAAGGGGCTGGCGACGGGGGCAGCCAGCGGAAGCGATAGTAACGCTTTACTGCGTTGGTTGAGTCCGGGTCGGTCAGGTCCATGGTGCCGGTGTCGTTCGTGAAGGTGGAGCACAAGACCCAGTCGGTAAAGTTAGTTGTGACATCCAGTTCGTAACTTGCGCCGGGATCCGAATTGAGCGTCAGGACGGAGGGCGCTTCGGGCAGCATGGCGATGCCGAGGAATTCCATGATCTGCGGAGGCACGAGCACGGTCAGCAGGGCGGGGGGGCTGACGACCGAGCCGGCGTCGTTTTTCACGATGACCTTGTAAAGTCCCGCATTGAACGTTTGCGCCTCGGTCAGGACCAGCGTGCTGTTGGTTTCGCCGGGAAGCTCCAAGCCTTCGTGCTTCCACTGGTAACCCGGATTATCGCCGCTTGCGGCGACCGAAAACTCGACCCGGGCGCCACGCAGCACGGTCGCGCCGGCGGGACCGGCGAGGATCGCCGGCGGAATCTGCACCGTTACCTGCGCCAGACTGCTCGTAATTGTTCCGGCGGGACCAGTGACGATCACGGAATAGGCCCCGCCGTCTGTCGTGCCGGCCCCTGTGATGGTCAGGACGCCATTGGTTGCGCCGCCGATGCTGCCGCCATCGCTGAGCGGCACGGAATTCCGCAGCCATTGGAAGGTAAAGGGGCCCTGGCCGCCCGCGATGGCCGTGAAGACGATGGCGGTTCCGGCGGCGACGACGGGAGTGGGCGGTTCCATGGTGAGATGGATGTATTTGTCCAAGCCGAACATTTCCACCCGTCCGTTTCCAGTCGAAGCCACATAAAGCCGGTTGTAGGGATCGATGGCGGTTGCCGCGGGCAGGTTGAACTCTCCGGCGAGCACTCCAAAGCTACCCACGCTGCCATAGGCGGCGCCGGTGGCGGTGTCATAGGCGGTCACCGTGCCCTGGAACGAATCGGCGACAAAAAAGTGTCCCGCCTTGTCCAACACCAGCCCTTGCCGGCGGCCGGTTCGATCGGAGAACATGCCGCTGCGGAAGTTGATCTGGCGCAGGTAGACGCCGCTGCGGTCGAAGACCTGCACACGATCGTTGTTCTGGTCCACAACCCAGACCTCGCCGCCGGCGCTGACGCCGACCCCGGCCGGGAAATCGAACTGCCCGTTCAAACTTCCGAAGGAGCCGAAGCGATTCACCAGCGCTGTTCCCGAGTAAACCTTGATCTCGTTGGCTGCGCTGTCGGCTACGAAGACCGTGTTGCTGGCTGGATCGATGGCGATGTAATTGGGCAGGCCGAACTCCCCGTCGCCGGCCCCGAGTTTGTAGAGCAGATTCCACTGCGCGTCATAGACGCTGATACTGCCGCTCTTTTCGGCGCCGAGAAATATCCGGCCCTGGGAATCCACGGCAATGCCCAGCGGTCGTCCGAGCCCGGAACGCGACGCGCGCACGCGCCCGAAGGCGTCGAAGACAATCACGTTGCCGGCCAGGGGATCCACGACGTAGAGATTGCCGACCACGTCCGCCGCCAACCGCGCCGGCGCGCTCAACGACGTCAAGTACATTCCCAGCGGCGTCACCGCGGGAGCGTCCCCACGGACGGCGGCGCCCAGCAGGGCGGTTCCACAAGCCAGCATGACCAAAAGCGTTTTCATGGCAATCTTTCGCCGCAAATTACTCTCTGGCCGCTCCCTCCGCTTTCGGCATTCCGTGGAGTCCCGAAGGCGCTCCCATCCCGGTCATCTGGTCCCTCAGATAAGAGTGCTCCATCAACAGCTTCATGAGCGATTTCATGAACGCCTGCTTCCATGCCGGCATGGTCTCGAATTTGCCCATTTTGTTCATATAGAACTCGCGAAAACCGCGGAACAGATCGCTCCGCACATCCTCCAGCGTCATGGCGTCGGGCTTTATCACAGGCTCTATAAGATTATACTTCCGATAGTCCCGGACTACAATCCGGTCTTTCACATCCTTGTAGATATCCGAGTAGGGCCAGGGCGTAATTGCAAGGAAAAAAGCCATGTCGGGATCGTAGAATTTGGCCAGTTCGATGGTGCGCTGCATGCTGGCCGGCGTCTCGTCCGGCATGCCCATAACGAAGGATGTCTCCGAGATCATGTTGTGTTGGTTGATCAGTTCGATGGCCCGCTTGTTCTGGTCAACCCGCACGTCCTTCTTAAAGAGGTCGAGCGTGGCCTGATCGACAGACTCGACGCCGACATAGATATGTTCGATGCCGGCCCGGCGGTACAGCGGCAGCACATCGGCGTCGCGCAGGATGTCGTCCACCCGCGTCTCCAGCAGCAGGGCGATGCCCAGGTCGCGCTCGATCAGCAGCTCCAGAATCCGCCGCCAGCGTCCGGCGTCGAGGGTCGGAATCTCGTCCGCGATCATGGCCACATCGACCCCATAACGCAGGCGCAGCATTTCGAGTTCGTCCACGAAGCGGGCGGGTGACACCGACCGCCAGGACTGCTCCCAGAAAAGACGCTGGGAACAAAACGAGCAGTGTTGTTTGCAGCCTCGGGAGGAGGACACCACCGCCAGCGTCGAGCCCGGCTTGGGACGGTAACTGTATTCCCGCCAGGGAACCAGTTCCCAGGCTGGCGCGATGGCGTCGAGGTCGGCCATGAACGCCCGGCGGGGCGTCGCGACAATCGCCGGGCCGTTCCGGAACGCGATGCCGGGAACCATGCTGAGGTCGGCGCCCGCCCTCCAGGCGTCCATTAATTCCACCGCGGTGATTTCGCCCTCGCCGCGGACGATCACATCGATCTCGGGATGCTCCCGCAGGATCTCCTCGTACATGAAGGTCGGGTGCGTATTGCCCAGCACGGTCAGCGTCTCCGGGCGTTCCTGTTTGGCCACCCGGCACACTTCCATGCCGTCCAGCACGGTCGCGGTGATGCAGGACACGAAGACGGCGGCGGGGGCTTCGCGGCGCAGCGTTTGCCGGACTTCGTCCAGCGTGTGAAAGCGGGTCATCGCATCGTAGAGCATCACGCCGTAACCCGCCCGCTGCAGCGCGCCGGCGACATACAGCAGGCCCAGCGGCAGCCATGAACCGGCCGATTCGACCACCCCCGAGTGATAGGGCGGCGTGATCAGCATGATTTCCGTTCGGCGGCTGGTGTTCATTGGAAATAGGCGGCGTGCAGGGATGGGAAGACAAAGGGGAAGATCAGCACGGTCAGGATCGAGACCGTGAAACAAAGCAAGGCGCCCCAGGCCACGCCCCGGGCGCTCATCCGGAAAAACAGCCGCGCGTGCAGCAGCAGGGCGTAACACAGCCACGTGACCAGCGACCACGATTCGATGGGGTCCCAGCCCCAATAGCGTCCCCAGGCCTGGTTGGCCCAGATGGCGCCCGCGCCGATCGTGGTCGTCCAGAAAACAAAACCGAAACCTACGAAACGAAGCGTGTAGGCCTCAAGCACGCCGGGGCCCGGCAGGCGGTCCAGCATCCGGCCCGTGGCGCCCCGTGACTTCCGCAGCAGGACTAGGGCGGACGCGGCGGAGAGCAGAAAAGCCCCGACCGCCAGCTTGTTGAACAGCACATGGAAAACCAGCCAGAGCGAACGCAAGGCCGGCGGCAGGCTGCGCGCCTCCGGATTTGTGAACAAGCCGAAACCCACCATCAAGATCGAGGCCGGCAAAGCCAAAAGCGCCAGCGGCGCCCAGACCGGCCGCCGCCAGACGAAGAGCAGCAGCATCGCGATCGCGATCCAGGCGTTCGACGAAAGCACCTCGTATTTCATCATGTACGGGCCGTGCCCGACCGCGACGTAGCGCACGACCAGCGCCGCTGCGTGCGGCAGCAGCCCGGCCAGGGTGGCCCATAAACCCCAGCGCACGCGCCGCGGATGGGCGAAGATCAGCGCATGCGCGAAGAGTGCCACGCCTGCGATATAGAACGCCACCCCGGCCCAATGCAATGTGGTTTCCAGGGCAAATTCATTCATGGCCTGGACCTCCCTGCAACATCCCGCAAAGCGGCGCGATCCGCCACCCAGGTGGTTGTCTGCCTGCCGACCTTGGGCGGCGCGGCGAATTGAATTTCATCGACCAGCCACGCCTTGCCGGATTTTTTAAACACGTAGAGCATTTCGTAGGAATCGGTGGACTCTTCGCCCGACCGTTCGCCGCTGCCGATCCTGCGGTCGCAGTAGCGCCAGCGTTCCCTGGTGCGCACGCGCATTTCGTTCTTGGCGCGGTCGATGTCGATGACTTCCAGCGCGAGCATTTGTGAATCCAGCGTGAGCCCGAAATCGAGCCGCACCCCGATCAGACCGGCGAGCTTCTTGCCTTCGTTCGGACCGACGACCGGATCGATCAGCCGTACATCGCCGCGGCGGTAGGCTTCCGACACGACTTCATTGTAGCGCGTAACCAGTTGCGCGGCCTTTTCGCGCGAGGAACATCCGCTTGAAACGCACACGATCGCCATCAACAGAAACGGGAGCGAGCCTGCCGGCTGAAGCGTGGGCATCATGGCGGATGGCGCTCTTGCGAGCGGAAATTTCACAAACAACAAAATGCTGCCGGCGAGGATCAGCGCGAAGCCCGCGCAAACCGGCCAGAAAGAGTTGTCACGGCTGCCGCGCAGGCGCGCCCAGAGCGGCAGGGCGTGCAGTGTCAGCGCTTCACCGCCCGCGAAGCCGATTGTTTCGCCGGGATGCAGGACGCCGCTGTAGAGCAGGCCGGCGCCGCGCATGACACGAACCTCGACGCTCTCGGGACGGTCGCGGAGAGCGCGCAGGTGGGCGCGCAGGGCGTGGGGTCCGATCGAGGTGGCTTCGCGGCTGTGGCTGTCCAGCAGCGCCGCCTCGCGTTTGCCCGGCCGCCACTCCACGAGCGCGGCGGCTCCGAAATCGGAAGCGAGGAACAAACGTCCGCCCGCTAAGCTGAGGTCGCGGTTGACGGCCAGTTCGCCGGCCGAGAGTTGGGCGCTGAGTTTTTGCAAGGAACCATCGGGATAACGTCGGCCGTGGACGGCTTGCAGTGTGAGCGGCTGCTGGAGTTGGAACGGCCTGGCCAGCAGGCCTGGAAATTGTCCTGACCAGGCGGCGGCGGTCGCCGGCAGCGTCTCGCCTTCAACCAGGTCCACGACGGCTTCGGTGGCGAACAAGGCGCGCAAGGCGCCGGCCATAATCGCCAGCAGCAGTCCGGCGTGCAGCATGGCGGCGCCAACCCGTCGCGTGGTGGCGCCGGATCGGAGCAGGACGCGCAGTTGATCGCCGACGACAATGGCGAGCGAGACGGCGATCAGCAGCGTGAGCGCGCCGAACCAGGGGTTCAGGAAGATGTGCAGCTCCGGCAGCAGCGCGCCGCAGGCGCCCGCGCCGGCCAGGGCCGCGAGTTCGCCGACGATCAGCCTGGGCGAGCGCAGAAGCCGTTTGAGGTGGAGCGGGGGAGGCGGTTTCATGGGGTACGCGATGGCGATCGTCACGAGCGCTTTACCAGTTCTCCATCGTGGCCGAACTGCCGGTGGAGTGATTGCCGCCGCCGCAATCGGTGCGGCAGTTGCCCTGGGAGTAGCTGCCGACGGCGTTTTTGGTGAAACTGTAAATGTGCATCGTGTTCGTAGCGTTATTGTAGGCGTAGCGAGCGGGCATGGCGCCATCCCGATCCCCAAACAGCCGCGACATCTTGCCCCCATGCGGGATCACGATGTGACAGCCGTAACAACCGCCCGGGCTGTGATGAGTGGCGTGCCCGTCACCTATGGTCACGTCGTTGTGACAATTGGCGCACCAACTCGAGGCAAAAGCGGTGCCCGTGGGCCAGTTGCCGGCGTTGGGAGCGCGCAGGATGAATTGCGAGGCCGATCCGTGCGGTCCCTGGCCGGCCGGCGAGGCCGCGTCGGTGTTATGGCAGTCGGAGCACATCATGGTCTGCTGCCCGACGTTGGTGTTCCACGGCGCCTTTAGGGCGGCGGCCAGCAGCCCGCGCTTGCCGCTGATGACGATCGAGTTCGGATAATTGTCGAGACCGGTGACGATCGGGTGCCCTGACCTGTTCATGGGACTGAAATCCAGCGCAACGTCGGTCTGGACTGGAGTGGCGGCGGAACCGTTGGGAGACAGCCCGATCGGCGCCGTTCCGAAATTCCAGGACTGGCCCGCATGGCATTTGTAGCAAATCTGATACTCCAGCGTGGCGGTGACATTCGTGGTGTAGTTGATGGCGCCGGGCGCGACGAAATTGGTCAGCCCTGCGTAGCTGACCGCAAAGCCGGAGACGCTCGCCAGCGCACCGCTGTTGGTGACCGCGTTGCGACTGACGGTGGCGACGGCGTTGTAGTCGCGCGACCCCATCAGCAACTTGTGGGTGTTATGGCAACTGGAGCACTCCACCGATCGCCCCGGACGTTGCTCGGCATTGGCGACCGGATGGTGCCTGGTCTTGGTGAAGTCGCTTTGAACCTGCTTCACGGCCGGACCGTCGGCATCGTGGCAGGTGAAGCAGACGTTTTCCTCGAAATCGGCCAGCAGCTTCGGATAGTGGCTGGCGGTATTCGTCGCGACGGGCCAGCCGTGGGTGGCGTGGCAATTCACGCAGGCGCCGCGGTCAGTCGCATTGGTCCGCTGCGGGAAGGTCGAGCCGTACTGGCCGCCCGGCCATAAGATCGCGGCGTTGGTCAAAACGAAATGCGCGCTGGGAGTGGTCGTGTCCGCCAGCGTGTGGCAGGCGATGCAGAGGGTCAGGCTGTTCGTCATGCGCAGGATGGAGCCGTCCTTGAGCGTGGCGGCATGCACGTCATGGCAGGTCATGCAGCGCACCTTGCCGGTTCCGCCTTCCAGCGGCAGGCTGGCGGTCGTCTTGTAAAAAAGGCCGGTCGTGATCAGGATGCCGACCGGGTGCGATCCGGCGGCGGAATTGGTGACGACGCGCGGGGCGTGGCAGTCCACGCACATCTGCTCCGTGTTATTGGCAATGCGCATGTAATGGCGCCCGTTTCCCGACGCGGGCGCGTTGGCGCCGAAAGGCGCATTGGTCTGGGAGTGCGGGTCGTGGCAGGTGGAGCAGGTAGTCAATCCGCCGTCCAGGAACATCAACAGGTCGGCATTCGTGGGCGTGCGGAGATCCGAGCGCACCTGGATGCTCCATTGGTTGTTAACCAGAAACGGCGTGCCTGTGCCGTTGACAAAGGAAACGTCGAGGCCCTCGTTCAGGACAATGTTCGTGCCCGTCAGGATGTTTGTTCCGCCCCCGCCCGGCGCGGTGGCGGTCCAGTTGAACCTGGCCGTTCCGGAACTGCCGGCGTTGGTGATGGTGACGATGTAGGTTTTGGCATATGCGCCGGTAAAGGCGCCGCTGCTCAGGATTGTACCCGTGGAGGTCGCATTTGTGCCGAGGCGCGTCACATGGCCCGCGACGCCCGAATCCCAGCGGTGCGACGTACCGGACGGGTTGACGCCGGCCGGCAGGCCGGGAAAGGGCCAAGCCTGGTCGGCCGTGGAAAAGGCGTTGGTTGTTGCCCGCCCGCCCGCGGTGTGACAGCTGATGCAGAGATTGGCAATGCCTGCGACGCTGGTCAGATCGGTCCCGAAGGCGTTGTGGATCAGATGGCAGCTGGAGCAATCGTTGGTCGGATGCGGCAGATCCATGGCGCCCGAGAAGAGCGGCGAGAACACGATCGTCAGTGCGGCAACCATAGCCAGTTGTCCGCAGTGAACCGATGGAAGGCGATCCACACCCGGTCGGGCCTTCAGCGCGGCGTCAACGCATTTGGATGAATTTTGCATGGCTGGCCTGCTTTTTCTTGTTGGGCAGGACGGGCAAGCGCGACTGAGTCAGCTTGCCGGTCCGGTCATATCCCGTTTCGTCGTGATCCTTGCCGTGGCATAGCAGGCTGCAGCTTCCCTGTTGACGCCCGCTATCGGTCCAACTGATCCGACCCTGGGCGTTGGGGGAAACGTAGGCGCGGTTGAAATTGATCAGGTGCGTGGCGAGCGCCGCGCCGTGCGAATCGTGGCAGGTCGTGCAAGCCGTCTGGGCATCCACCACGTGCGACCTGTGCAAGGTGAAACTCTGATCGGCCAGGATGTTGTCCCGGCTGTGGCATTTGTAACAAAGCGCATAAATGGCCGGACTCTCGGGCTGGAAGTCGCGCAGTTCGAGTTTCTGTTCCAGCAGGGGCTGGTAGGCCGACCCGTGCGGGCCGTCGGGGCCCTTTCCGCCCGCGCGCGGGCCCTGGTCGTTGTTATGGCAGTCCGTGCAGAATATGACGCTGCCGGCGCCGCGGGGGGAGATCAGGCTGGGCATGTCGGGATTTCGCCCAGGGCCTTCCAGCGGGTGATACGAAGCGTTGCCGGTATTGAATTCCAATCGCGTGTTGGTTTCGGGGCGGTCGCGTATCACGTAGGCCTTGCCCTTGCCCGTGCTGTCCGCATGACAGCGAAAACACAATTCGTACTCCCGCGTCAGCGGATTCAGGGGTGCGCCGGAGCTGCCGATGCCCCGCACGCCCGACAGCGAACCGGGCGCCTGTGGCGCCGCCGCGCCGCCGCTTCTGGCAGCATGCGGATTGTGGCAGTCCTCGCAGGCCACATGCCGGCGGTTGTTGATAATGTCTTCGGCGGGGTCATGCACGCCGATGGCCGCCCGGATGTCGTGGCGGCTGAGTTTGTCGAATTCGGGCGCGAGATTGGCGGCGGCGACGTTGCCATTGTGGCAGGTCAGGCAATTGTCCTCCGCCTTCGGGAAGAGCAGCAGGCGTTGCGGCGTGCCTGCCTTGTGAGGGGTGTGGCAGTTTTCGCAGCCCGCCTCGCTGACGTTGTGCGCCTCGATGTACGGCCAGGGGTTGGGGCCCTTGCCGTTCCAGCGCGCGGCGGAGTTGCGATGGCCGGACTCCGTCCAATAGCGCTTGGAGTGGCAGGTCACGCAGAGCGACGACATATGGTTGTCCATGACAAGGAAGTGGCCGTAGGTATTGTCGTGCGGGTCGTGGCACGAGGTGCACTGCAACTGGAGCTTGCGATCCAGTTTGACCTCCGGCCGAAGCGTTACCGGGTCGCGCAATTCGCCGTTGGACCGGTTGGCCAGACCGCTGTCGTAGGTGAACGAGATGGGATGGTCGTCCGAAAGATCGGTGCCCAGGTTCCAGCGTCCGTTGGCGGTGCGGGCGCTGTTGGAGAGCATGCGGGCCTCGGTTTTCCGGTTGCGAAGCCTGCCCATGGCGACCGTGCCGTCGTGACAGCTGAGGCACAAGGCGGAGGAGCCCGTGGGTTGCCCGACATTCGCCTTGAGCGTGGTGCTGCTGTAGGGCGTGTAGACGGCGCCCGCGCTGTTGCGATTCCAGAGCGGCGTTTCGGGGGCGACCCCGTGGACGCCGTGGCAGAAGATGCACAGTTCCGGCTCGTCGATGGAACGCATCTGTGAGGGACCTGTCATGGACAGATTATGGCTCGAGAGGCGGATCGGTTTGCCGGCATTGGCCGCCGTTGACGCAAGCGCCAGACCAACCGCGGCCAGCAGCCATATGGAACGGTTCCGTTTTGTTCCATTCCGCGATCTTGCGCTCATGGGGCGCCTCCCCCCGGGCGTTGGTCTTTCCGTTCATCCGGCAGCATCCGGAACAGCTGCAGTCTGTGGTTGTACGAATCGGCCACTGCGAACAGGCCTTCCTCGTTGACCGCGATGCCGGTTGGCAGCCAGAACTGCCCGGCCTCCTGGCCGTGTTCGCCCAGGTCCAGCAGCAGTTTTCCCCGCCGGTCAAAAATCTGGATCACACCATAGAGTCCGTCGACCACGAACACATTGCCAAGTTCGTCCAGCGCGACGCCCTTGGGACGGCCGAAGTGCCCGCTGCTGTCGCCAGGCCGGCCGATGGCGAATAGGAATCGTCCGGACTCGTCGAACACCTGAATGCGGTTGTTCAAGGAATCGGTTGCAAATATCCGGCCCTGCGCATCGGCGGCCACGTGCGTCGGGCGGTTGAACTCGCCGTCCCCGTTCCCGTTGCGTCCGACCGTCCGCAGCCATTTGCCGGAATCCGTGAAGATATGGAGGCAGCAGGCTTGGGAATCGACCACATAGAGGCGCCCGGCCTTCGCGGTCACGGCCACGGGGCGCTGGAAGGGATGCACGATTTCGCCGCGCGGCCGCCCTGTCCGATCGGCGATCAGCACGCGGCCCAGTCCGCTGTCGGCGACGTAGACCAGTCCGCTGACGCAGGCCACGCCCACGGGACAGAGCAAACGGTTCGTGCCGACGCTGTCCCAGCGCCAGAGTTTGCGGGCGGCGCTGTCCGCATAAATCACTTCGCCCCGCGCGCTGTCGGTGAAACAAACGATACCGCCCTTTCCGAGCCAGACGCCGAAGGGGGAGCCCCAGGGTTCGGCTCCCCGGCGGCCGCCGGTAAATACGTTGAGCGTTTTCTGCCAGAAGCGCGGCGCGACACCAAGGTCCCGCGGCGCGCCCACGGACCGCACGAATTCCACCCGTGGCGTGGCCGGCGGCGGCGGCCAGTATAACGGCTCAACGGCCTCCCCAGGGGGGAGGCTTCTGCAGCCGGCCGCCACCATGAGCGCCAGGGCAAACGGGCCGGCCAAACGGCGTCGGCATGTCGCAACCTGAAGCAGCCTGGTAAAAATGCCGGTCACGGTTTCTTGCCTCCTTCAGGATGGCAACTATCGCAGGAAGTAGAGACTGGTTTCCATTTGCCACTCACGTGGCATTTCTCGCATGCCACCTTCTTATGGTACAATTTTAGAGGAAATTTGGCAATTATATCGTGGTTAAAGAGCAGGTCCTTTCCTTTCCAGCCCGCCGCGGTATGGCACTTGGAACAAACGTCGCCCAGGGTCCCATTGTGGGGATCGTTGCGCTTGTGGCAGGTGACACAGGCGTAATCGAGCGCGGGCGGCCTGGCCAGCGCGCTCATGCGCGATGAAGTATGGCAGGCGCTGCAACTGAGCGACAGATGTTTGCCGACGAGCGTAAAGCGGGAATCGTTCTTGTGATCGAAGGGCGGTTGTTTGCGCGGCCAGGCGTCCGGCGTGTGGCAGGCGGTGCAATCCTTTCCGTACGATTCGGGATGTTTCACATTATGGCACGCGTCGCAACCCGTGCCCAGGCCCTTGAATTTACCGGATGCAAGCGTTCCGCCGGCGGGTTGCGGCTGGTGGCACTTGATACACTCGACGGTGGCATGCTTTCCGGCAAGCGCGAAAACGCTATCCCTGGCATGGGTGAATTGGAGGTTTTTCAAAGTCCACGAGGTGGGGGTGGCGTGGCACTTCGTGCAGACCGCTCCCAATTGCCCGCGATGCGGATCCTTGTGGCAATCGGCGCAGCCGGTATTCAGGCCGCGAAAACGCGCCAGCGCCAGCTGGTCGCCAGGCGCGAGCGGCGCATGACACTTGGCACAGGCCGTTTCCGCGTGTTTGGCCGTCAGCGGGAATTTCGAGGCCTTGTTGTGATCGAATACCAGATCCTTGCCGCGCCACCCCGCCGCCGAGTGACAAACCGTGCAGGCCGATTCGAATTGCTTGCGGTGCGGATCCGTGTGGCAGCCGGGGCAATCGGTCGGCAGGCCCTTGAACGTTGCCGAAGCCAGTGCGCCCTTGGGCGTCCCGGGCGTGTGACACTTGGCGCAGGCCAGTTCCGCGTGTTTGCCCTGCAGGGCGAAGCCGGAATCGGCGCCGTGGGCGAACTTCAAGTCGGCGCCCTTCCAGCCCTTGGGCGTGTGGCACTTATCGCAGGCGAATTTGAACTGGCCGGCGTGCGGGTCGCGATGGCAGTCCGTGCAGGCCCCGTGCTTGAGCCCGATGTAATAAATGCTCCTGGAGTCCGGCGCGCGTAACTTTTTGTGGCAGTCGTCGCAGGCAAGCCTGGCGTGCCTGCCTTCAAGTCTGAAGTCGGCCAGATTGTGATCGAACTTCTCCCTGTCCAGAGGCACGATCGATCGCGACCGAGTCTGATGTTCCCGGTGACAGTATCGGCATTCGCCCTTCAGCGTGCCGTGGTATCCGATCGGCTTGTCCCGGCGCTCCTTGATGTCGGGGTGGCAGTACTCGCACTTGCTGTTGGGCAGCGCTCCGGTGAACAGGTGGCATTTGGTGCATTTTTCCGACGTTTCTCCGATGCGGTGCTTGGTTGAGAGGGCGCTCGGCTGGATCAGGTCGGCAAAACTCTTGGCGAACTGTCTTTTAACTTCCGCCGTCCGCCCCATGCTGAAAATGAAGACGCCGGCCACCGCCATGCAGGCGGCGACGGTCAGGATGATCAGGTCCACCTTCGAGACGAGGATTTGTCCGATGACGGTCTTGAGTTTGACCGGCGCGCGATGCTTGTGATGCGTTTTCGGCAGGCTCAAGGGATGATGATGCTCGACATACTTCATCGGCGCCCAGCCGTGGAAGATGCCGGCAAAAGCGATGCGCGTGCTGGGGTTGATCATGGCCAGGAAGAGATGGCCGCCAACCGAGCCCATGGCCGAGAAGAACAAGGCCACATGGATGTACCATGGGAACAGGATCGTGCCCATCCAGAGCATCGCCAAGCCGGTCGAAGCGAAGCCGAAGTAATACATAATGACCAGGCAGGCGTTGATTTTCTGCCCCGTATTAAAACGATCGGCGGCCGGCACCTCCGCCTTCTTGTCGTAGAGGGTACGCAGCGATTGAATCATCCAAACCGCATCCTCCGCACCCCAGCTCAACATGATGCGGATGTGCGCCCAATGCTGCCGGGCGCGCATCAAGACGGTGAGCGGCAAGGCGCAGAGCCAGGTGATCGCGCAGACCTTGTGCACAATCACCGTCCAGGCGAACAACTGGCGTTCCAGCTGGAAAAACCGGGAGGCCAGCATGATGCCGCCGGTCAGCATCAGCACAAGGAAAGGCAGGGCATTAACCCAGTGCAAGACCAGTTCCGGCGTGATGAAGCGCTTGAATTTTTTGAAATGCAGGTAGTACTGGCCGTTTTCCGAACCCAGGGTGATAAAATTCTCGTTGCCGCACTTGCGGATCTCGCCAAGCACCGCTGTCACATGGGCCAGCAGGGAGTCGGCGGGTTTTTCGGCAAGCTCTTCCAACCCCGGCTGGAAAAGGCAAAGGGTATCGCGCAGTTCGGCGGGCGATGCTCCATGTCCGCTGTAGATGTCGCCCATGCTGAGACGGTGCAGCGACAGGGCATGCACGATGCGCAGCGCCAATTCCCGGTATTCCGGGCGCGTGACGGCGCGTTCGATCCGGGTTTCCAGCCGCCTGGTGAAATCGATGACCTCGGCGGTTTCCGGCATGGACCGGCAGGCCGGATTGCGGCAAAGATCCTCCCAATAGCTGTCGTAGGCAATCACCCCGGGCCGGTCGCCGGGCAGCGGCTGCTCCAGGCGTCTTGCCACCGCATCGGACAGTATGTGCAGGACGCCGCGCTGGTCGGCGAAGTCGTTCTTTTCGAAGATGCCGGAATAGTCGGGATGGAGCGGGAAGCTGGCCGCAAATTCCTCCAGCCGGGCGTGCATGTCGCCGAAATAGCCGGCGAATGGTGCGAGGTATTCCCTGACCGCCTGAGTTTGATCGGGGGTCTTTTTCGTCAGCCGTTCGGAAACGACAAAGCTCACATCGGAAGCGTTGAGCGCAACCGTTTCGCAGCGTGGTTGAAGCAGGCCGAGTGTTTCCGCCGCCGGTGCAAAGCGGTGATTGTCGAAAATGGATTCCCTCAGTCCCGCGATTAATCGGAATCTGGAATCGCGGCAGGCTTCGCAAAGCGAGTTCAGGAAGTTCAGATCCAGGATCAAACGCGAGGATCTTCTGGTCAGCAATAAGTCGAACAAGTCGTCCACAACCAGCAACAAGCCCTGTTCCGGAAACTTCTGATGGAACGCTGCCATCATCCCTTCGAACTGCGGAGCGCCTCCGTCCGTCCCTGGCGCCGTCGGGAAGGAGTAGACCACGCCCTGCGAGGCTAAAAACCCCTCGATGCGCCCGAGCAGCATTTCCCGCAGCGACGCCTTGCCTGGAGCTACGGCGGCGCGGACGACTTTGAAGCTTCCGGCGACTGCCGCCAAGGCCCGCACTTCCCGGCCATCGGCATCCTGCGCCTTTGCGAGGAGTTTCGGGTTGGTTACGAGTTCGGCAAGATCGGCATGCTCCGCAAGGCTTGAGACGAAGGCCATCAAATGGCTCTTGCCGGTCCCGTGCCCGCCCACCACCATCAGGGCCTTGTTGTCGCCGGGCCGCGCGAACTGCAGATTGGGGAATATCGTGCCGGTCAGGCGGTCGGCCATGCGCCCGGATATCGCATAGCTGGAGACCAGCCGCGCGCCACGTTCCCTGCGGTCCGCGTCGCCAATCCTCACAGCCTCATCGATCGGATCGAATTGAATGAGTTGACGGTAAGTCATATCTGGATGCCCGGTTGTCACAGTGGTTAAAATTCCTGTATTTGAATGCGTTAAAAATAGCGGGTTAGTTTGGCGAGCAGGTAATGCCTCTCGAATCGATCGACCGAATCCTGTTCGTCTTCGTAACGGTAGGTGAGCACGAACGACAAGCGCGAGTAGTGAAAAATCACGTTACCTGCCAGGGTGAAGATGTCGCGTTTGCCATCGTTGAGGGTTTCGTAATATTGACCGGCGAAGCCCTGCAGGGTCATGAGTTGCCCCGGGTTCCAGTTCAGGGTGGCGGTGTAGGTGGTCGTATCCTGCTCGCCGCCCTGCTGTCCGTAATCGATCAGCGAGCGGTCGGCATGCAGTTTCGCGGAGAAATATTCGGCTTCCCAGAACAGCTCGGCATAATAGTCGATGCCGCTGTAGCTTAATTCGTCAGCAGTGTGGTTCACATGCTCCGCGCCGACTTCGAACCAGGACCAGTGGCTCTTCGCGCCGATCACGGTGTCCATGTAATTCTGAAATTGCGGGGATGAACCACCAAAGCTCTCGGAGACCTGTTGTTGGGCGTAAAGAACAGCCCGGCGTTCGAACAGGTCCAGTTCGCCGGCGGCGCTGCGGTTCATCTGATTCAGGGAACTCGATGGTATGGCTTCTGCCGGGTAATCCACCCGCACGGTGGAGCCGTTGGGAATGGCGCCGCCGAAGACGCGTTGAATCTCGGTAAAGGAGCCGTGCTGGACGATCCGGTAATCGGCGCCTTCGAGATAACGGCGCACGCGGCTGTCGTCGGTCACGACGATGTCCGCCGTCCGCACGTTGGGACGCGTCAGGAAGGCGGGCCGCTGGTCCTCGAAATGCACGGGCTCGCCGATGACCGTTCCGATGGAGGCGCCGTTCGAGCGCGGAATAATATGGTCGATGTAGCCATCGAAACTCAGGGAAATCCGTCCGAAATCGCTCAGCCGGCGCGTGTAATGCTCGTCCAGCCCCGGACCGTAACGGGTCTCGCTGTCGTCCAGATCGGTGTCGCGTTCGCCGTGCAGGTTCAGGCGCGAAACCAGGTTTTCGTAGAGTTTGTGTTCGGCATAGACTTCGGCCCTGTGCTCCTGGAATCGGCCCGTATCGGCCTCGCGGCGATCGTATTCGTAGATCGCGCCGCTCCAAAGGTTTTCGCGGATCTGATGCCGGAAATCCTCCCGCCAGGTTATGGCGCTGGTGTCGGAAATGCTCTCGTCGATGTCGCTGGCGGTCAGCGAGGATTCCAGGCGATTCTCGCGATTTGTCGAAAAGCTCTCCTCGTCAAGGGCGTAAAATGTGCGCTCGACGCCGTTGTAAGGTTGTGTGCCCCCGTCCTGGCGCCAGAAATTCCGGTTGTCGAAGCGGAGGGTGGTGAAATCGTCCGGGCTTCTTCGATTCTGGAGATTCACGTTCAAGAGGTCTTCGCGGTAGATGCTGGGCAGCGAGCTGCTGTCGATCGTCTCGTCGTTATGCGAGAGGCGCAGATCCGAATTCCAATTGCCGCCGATATTACGGATGGCGGCGCCGTAGTTGTTCACATCGGCGTTGAAGCGGTTAAACTGGTCGTAATCGCGCTGCACCCGGTCCTTGGTGCCGAAGAGGGTGAGCGAGTAAGGCTTCTCGCGCAGCATGGTGGCCGTGGCATTGTACCTTTGGAGAAAGAAGTTGCGGTCGCTGGTTACCGTCTGCCCCGTTCCATCGTCCACCCAGCGTTTACCCTTGGTGAAGCCGAGATCGGTCTCCAGGTTGAATTGCAAAAGGCGGGGGTCGTAGATGGAGCCGTCGAAAAGCAGTCCCACCGTGGGTGTCACGTCCAATGTCTCGTCCTTGGTGGGGACCAGCGAACCGTCGGACCGGGAAGTGCGCAGGCTGTCGTTTTCGACCTCGAGTGACAGGGTGGGGCGGCCGATATGGAACTCGACCGGCTGCGGCTCCTCGATTTGCATCACCGGACCGGCCCCTGCCACGCCGGCCGCGATGACGGTTGCTCCCACGCCTGGCATGAACCGGATTCTAAACGGCCGGTTCATTTCAGCCTGCCCTTCTTTCCGGACTGATGGGCATCGTGGCATTGCAGGCATTTCCTGTCGCCGATTCCGGCGTGGCCCGCCGCCGCTTCCATGGCCTCAGGCTTGTGGCATCCCAGACACAAGGAGTCGCCGGTTTGCTTGAGCAGCCCGGGATACTGCGATTGGTGGGGTGTGTGGCAGGCCAGGCAGAGTCCCCGCTTGACCGGATCATGAACGTAGTTTTTTTCGTCCAGCGAATCGTGGCAGGTGTAGCAAAGCGTGGTGACCGGTTCGCGCAGTAATTTTGCCACCGGCGAGAGGTGTGGTGCATGACAGGAAAGGCACAGCCACTTTTGAGCGGGGAAGTGTCTGACCTTGAGGGAGGTAAGCACATTCGTGTGGCAGGGGTAGCAGATATCCTGCTGGGTGCCCTTCATCTCCCTTGGCCGTTCCGGTGAGTGACAGGTGTCGCACTTGTGCTGGATGTAAGGCGCATGCGGCAGGATCGGGATTGAATTCGTGACCCGGACCGGCGCGGCATTGGAAACCGGAGCCGCGGCAACGTTGCCGGCGGCCGCACGCTGCGGCGCGCCTTCGAGCGGCGGGACGCCTTCGAAAAAGACCGTCAGCCAGGCGTGCCGCTGTTGAGTTGTGCAGGCGCTCAGTCCGGTCAGCAGCGCCATACCCGCGACCATCAGGCACGATAAGCGCAGCGTCATGGCCGGGCGGTTTTTACATCTGCATCCGGGGACTGCGCCGCCGCGATCTTGGGACGCAGGAACCCATACACGGTCACCTTTCGATCGCCGAACTGATTGCTCACGAGGACAATGAATTCAATGTCATAACCCGGAGCAACGTATTTTTTAAAAAGGTCGATGTGATCGTAATCGATGAAAACGTCCGCCGGCAACTGCATCTCGCCTTCCTCGCCGCTGTCGGGATCGCCAAAGTACATCAGCAGACGGTCCTGGGCATCGAACAGCTGCACGATTTGCGGGGCGGAGTCTACGACGTAGAGCCGGTTCATCCGGTCCAGAGCCAGGCATTTGTTGCGCACGAAGTCGCCGGGGCTGTCGCCCTGCCGCCCGATGGTGCGCAAATAGCCGCCGTCAGGGCGGTAGACCTGGATGCGGAAGGAGCCCGCATCCGACACAAACAGCCGGCCTTCACTGTCCCTGGCCAGCCCCACCGGTTGATAGAGGATTTCGCTTTCGTTGGTCACGCCGGCGCGCGGTATCGATTCGACCGCCGCGCGCGAAGTCTTGTCGTAAACCACCACGCGGCGGCCTTTCATGTCGGCCACGTAAAGCCGGTTGCCGGCGATTTCCATGGCCGTGGGTTTCAATTCCCCGGGACGCCCCAGCTCGCCGATGAACTTGTTGGCGGAGTTGAAGATCACCACCTGGCCGCGCAGGGTATCGCTGACGTACATTGTTCCATCGTCGTCCACGGCCAGCCCGATGTTCTTGCGCAGACGTCCCGATCTTGTCGGCTGGAAATATTCCCATGTTTTGCGGCGCAAGTCGGCGATATGGATCGTGCCGTTGACGGTGTCGCTGACGTACAGCTTGCCGTTTTTCAAGACCAGGCCGTACGGTTTCATGATCGCCGGCAGGCGTGGGGACGGTCCGAAAATGAACTTCATCAAAGCGGACGGACGGGCCAGCACATCGGCCGGCGATGAGATGCTGGTCAGGTACTGAAAGCGCGGCTGTTCAGGCGGCGGCGGATAGAAAAGAATATCCCGCTGAACGGGCGGGGGCGGGGTGCGACATCCGTTTGCCAGCAGTACCAGAAGCGCGGCGGCGCCAAAAGACAGCAGCCGACATGCCGTCATGCCGGGCGCATGACGGCGCCCCGGTGCTGGATAAATTGTCGGCAAACTGCACCTCATTCCTTCCGATGCCGTACGCTGAAACGCGCCGCCTCCCGCAAACCGCTTGTCCGGAGTGCGGTCCGTCCGGGGCGGTTTACCTATCGATTAGATGTTATGGCATGTCAGGCAAAGGGCGCTGCTGGCATTGCTTTTTTTCAGCATCCTGGGAATGCCGAAGGAGTTGTGCACATCGTGACAGGAATTGCACTCGACCTTGCCGGCATAGAGCAGGTCGGCGGCAATCGTCGTGCCCCCGGGCAAACCCGATGGCGCAACGGCCGGATCGTACATGCCCTTGAGTCCCGTGACCGCCAGGCTATAAGCGATCGATATCGGATGATCGTTACCCAGCACCGTACCCAGGCGGTTGGTCGTCGAGACCAGGGTGGAGCCGGTCACGCCCCCGAAGGAATCCACGGCCACCGTCCCATCATGGCAGCCCATGCAGGTCTTCGAGATGTCGGACATGACCGTCGGCGCCGTCGCCTTCATGGTTGGGCTGGTGTAGAAGGTGTAGGAGGCGACCGAGGCGGTATGATTCCACAGTAGCGATCCGGTCGAATTGATGTTGTTGTGGGGCGCGTGGCAGGGCAGACAGATCTGCCCGTTGGCCCAGGTCGCATTGTGGAAGTCATGCTGCGATCCGGTAATAACCGCCTTCGCAAGATTACCTCCCAGCACCAGCGACACCACCGCAGAAGTCATGAATATTTTCGTCTTCATTGGCACTCCCTCCATTCTACGCTCGATCTATTTGGCTAATCTACCTTTATCGCGCATTGTTGTACATCCCTGAAAAGCTATCGCTGTCTGACCCGGTAGTAACGCGATGTGACAGAGGCTGGTATGAAATCGGAAACGTTGGTCGACGTTCCTTCCGCGGTGAAAAGCGCGCCGGTGGTCCAGACAAGCGCGCCGGGGAAGGCCGAAATAGTGTCGACGCTGCAGGTGGAGGAAACTGTCAGCCCGTCAATCGAAAGAACGATCGAGTTTGTCTGATAAGCGATCGCGCTGATGACCGGCCTGATGATTACGGGGCCGATCAGTACCTGCCCGGACGCTTTGGCATTATTGGTCAGGCTGGATTCGATCACGGCATTGTCGTAATTGACGATCACGCCGAAATAGTTCGTGCCGGCAGGGGTATCCGGCGGAATGACCACGACAATGGCGTTGGTGACGGCCGTTTGGGCTGGGAAGTCCACAAACGCTCCCTGGGTCGTCAGCACCACGTCATTGGTGGCGATGACCGGATCGGACGAGAGGTAGATCCGGTAACTCCAGCTGCCCGCGGCGCCAGTGCCCAGATTGGCCAGCGTGCTGCTGACCGTCACGGACTGTCCGGTGGTGGCGTTCCCGGGGCCGACAACGGCTAGCACGGCCAGGTCCGGTCCGATGCCGATGGTCACGGGACCGGAGGCGCCGGCGTTGTTGGCCAGGTTGGATTCCGCCACGGCATTGTCGTAATTGACGATGACACCAAAATAATTGGTGCCGAGCGAGGCATCGGACGGAACGAGCACAACAACGGTATTGGTGATTGCCGTTTGAGCCGGAAAGTTTACAAAGGCGCCCTGCGTTGTCAAAACCCGGTCATTGGTGGTGATAACCGGATCGGGGGAGAGATAAATCCGGTAACTCCAGTTTCCAGCCGCGCCCACGCCGGTGTTGGCCATCACGTTGGTCAAGGTCACCGACTGCGACGTGGCGGCGGCGGCCGGGCCGCGGACGGAAAGCACCGTCAGGTCCGGGCCGATGCTGATGGTCACTGGACCGGAGGCCTTGGCATTGTTGGTGGCGGTGGATTCGATCACGGCGTTGTCGTAATTGATAAGCGCGCCGAAATAATTGGTGCCCGCAGGGGCATCGGTTGGAATCATCACGACAACTGTGTTGGTGATGGTGGTTTGGGGTTGGAAATCGGAAAAGGCGCCCTGGGTCGTTAAAACCCTGTCGTTGGTGGTGATGACCGGATCGGCAGAGAGGTAGACCCGGTAACTCCAGTTTCCAGCCGCGCCCACGCCGGTGTTGGCCATGATATTGGTCAGCGTTACGGCCTGCGCGGTGGCGGCTGCAGCCGGGCCGGCGACGGATAGCACCGCCAGATCCGGGCCAATGCTGATGATCACCGGACCGGAAGCCCTGGCGTTGTTGGTCAGGTTGGATTCCGCCACGGCGTTATCGTAATTGACGATCACGCCGAAATAGTTCGTACCCGTGGCGGCATCTGTTGGAATCATCACGCCCACTGTGTTCGTGATGGTGGTTTGAGCGGGGAAGTCGGAAAACAGGCCCTGGGTAGTCAGAACCCGGTCATTGGTGGTGATGACCGGATCGTTTGAGAGATAAACCCTGTAGCTCCAGTTGCCCGCCGCGCCCGCGTCGATGTTGGCCATCACGTTGGTCAAGGTCACGGACGTGGCGGTACTGGCCGCTGCCGGACCGTTTACGGAGTTTACGGTAAGATCAGGCAAAGTCTGTGCATCCGCAATCGCGACTAGCGCTAAACTGAAGGCGGCGAACCACAACGCTTTCATGAATTCCTTTATAATGCGCTGGGCATATGACACCAATGAGGCAATCCCCTAGAAAGTTGCCCGATAAGCCTTAGTGTTTATCGGGCAACTTCACCTGCCGCACTATCAGACGGCCCCGCGGCCGCCGGCTATATGTTATGGCATGTCAGGCAGAGGGCGCTGCTGGCATTGCTCTTTTTCAGCATCCTGGGGATGCCGAAGGAGTTATGCACATCATGGCAGGAATTGCACTCGACCTTGCCGGCATAGAGCAGGTCGGCGGCAATCGTCGTGCCCCCGGGCAATCCCGATGGCGCCACCGCGGGGTCGTACATGCCTTTGAGTCCCGTGACCGCCAGACTGTATGTGATCGATATGGGATGATCGTTTCCCAGTACCGTACCCAGACGGTTGGTCGTCGAGACCAGGGTGGAGCCGGTCACGCCCCCGAAGGAATCCACGGCCACCGTCCCATCATGGCAGCCCATGCAGGTCTTCGAGATGTCGGACATGACCGTCGGCGCCGTCGCCTTCATCGATGGGCTGTTGTAGAACGTGTACGAGGCCGCCGATGCCGCATGATTCCATAGCAGCGATCCGGTCGCGTTCACGTTGTTGTGTGGTGCGTGACAGGGCAGGCAGATCTGGCCGTTTGCCCAGGACGCACTGTGGAAATCATGCTGAGATCCGGTTATTACCGCTTTCGCAAGGTTACCGCTCAACACCAGCACGATTACTGTTGTTGCTAACACTAGTCTTTTCATCGTCTCTCCTCTCCACTGTTTGGTCGGTCGTTACCGACAGCTTGCAAGATACCACAGTGTGGTAGCGCACGCAAGCAGAAATCTCTGCTCCCTGTTGCTGCGCTACCACGTTGTGGTAGTTAATAGCAGGTTGTGTGCCAACCCTGAGAAATGGTTTTGTTGTCCCGCAAGGGGTTTGGACCGGCGAATATTCTGAAGCTGGCTCGGATGAAATGCGGCGCATTTCTTCAGCCGCAATTTGCATTTCTCATCGCTGACAAGAATGCAAACTTTACTTTGAAATTGCGGCGTCCTCGATCATGACCGCGTACTTGTAGCCCGAACCATAGTCCTTGTCCGTGCTGACAATGCCGCTGGCCGTGACGACCGCTCCAACAGTCACAACGTCTTTGGTAGTCGCCACCAGATCGTTCGAACCCTCGCGGCCGGTGCCGTCGCGGAGGTGCAGAAAATTCTTGCCCATGACGTTGGCAACGACCTTGACCGCCTTGGCCCGGAGCACCACCGGTTTACCGGACAAACTGGCTTTTTGATCCCAAATCTCGCCCACCGTCTTCCCGCCGGCCGGTTTCTGAATGGCCTCGATGGCGGCGCCGGCCGACGGCTGATCGCCCGCCGGCGTGATGGACGGATGTCCCGGCGGCAGCCTGGAATCGCCGGCCGCGCCCGCGCTCCCGGCGGGCAGGATCGCCCCCACGAAATAGAGTTCGTCAAACTTCCGCTTGAGTGTCGGACTGCTGAAATTCTTGTTGGGCTCGCCGGCGGAAATCGAAACGTTGTCCCCCACCTTGACTGCGGTCACCGGACCGGCGGCCCAGATTTTCTTCTTGCCGGTATCGATCTGCACGTAGGTGTAACGGCTGGCGTTCATCGTCTCGATCACCTTGCCCGTGAAAGTCACTGACGGCGCCCCCGCCAGCTCCTCGGAAGCCGCGCCCCACATCATATTGGTTCCGACGGCAAACGGCGCGGCCGTCACCGTGATCGCCAGCGCACCCAGAACAACAAGTTTGCTTCGCATATCTCAACTCCTTTGCATTGCCAAATCAAGAGGCATAACTGTGCAACCCGGACAACAGGAAATTAACCCCGTAATACGTGAACAATACGGAAATAAATCCGACGATCGAAATCCAGGCGGCGCGGCGTCCGCGCCAGCCGCGCATGAAGCGGCAGTGCAGAAACGCGGCATAGACAAACCAGGTAATCAGCGACCAGGTTTCCTTGGGATCCCAGGACCAGTAGGTGCCCCAGGCCGAGTTCGCCCAGACGGCGCCGGTCAGGATGCCCAGCGTGAGAAACAGGAAGCCGAAGGAGATTGTCTGCGTCAGGATTGTCTCCAGCGTCCCCCTGGTTTCGGGCAGCACATCGCTCCCTTTGCGATCCGCGATCAGAAAGCCGACCGCGACCAGCGCCGAGATCGCGAACCCGCCATAGCCGAGAAAGCAGGTCATCACATGGAAGGAGAGCCAGTTGCTTTGCAGGGCGGGCATGAGCGGCTGGATGGCCGACTCGAAGGTGCTGGCATGCGCCATGGCCAGGGCGGAGAGGGCCGCCGAGGCCGCCGCCAGCCAGGGGATCCTGATGCGGATCCGCAGCGCCAGATAGACCACCGCGACGGTCCAGGCGAAGAGCACGAGCGATTCGAACATGTTGCTGAAGGGCGCCCGTCCGGCCTGCTGCCAGCGCAGACCCAGATAAACCGTCTGTGTCAGCAGTCCGGCCAGGATCAGCAGATTGGCGAGCAGATCGAAGAGTTTTCGCCGCGAAATCAGGCCTACGACCGAGCAGACCATGGCGGCAAAGTAGGCCGCCATGCCCAGGTTAAACAGCAGGTTCATGAGATGCCCCCCTTTGGACGGCGCTGAGCGTCGAGCCAAGGGCTGACGCAGAAGACCACCGTCAGGCCGACCATTATCAGGATGAATCCGCCGTAAACGACGGGAACCCCCGGATCTTTGACCACCTGTAGCGCGCTCCAGCTCAGATCGTTGGGATCGTAATTCACCTGATAAAAGGTATAGCCGCGCCGGGAATAGGGCGAGTTCACCATGATCGTGCGCGAGTCGACGACCACGCCCTGCTCCAAAACTTCCAGCGTGCTTTTAAAGGCCTTGATCGAGCCCTGTCGGCCCGCGGCCGCGGCGACGGCGTGCGCGGACTCGAAGCGGAATTGCAGGGGCATGGGCGCCGCCGCACCGGCCGTCGCGCCATGATCGCTGAAATCGGGGAAACGCGCGAAAACCCACTGGGTGTTGGTGCGTCCGCCGCCGGTCACCGCGACTTGGATCGCCGGGTTGTTCGGCATATCGGAGCGGGATTTGGCCTCGCCGCCCGAACCATCGAGGGAGAAATCTGCGACGTAGCGCAGCACGCTGACCTTGAACGGCGGCTCCGCGCCCGCCTGCGCGTCCGCCGGAATCACGGGGTGTTCGACCTTCGAATCGATCGGGAATTCCGTCTGGTATTTTTTTGCCGACCACTGCACATAAAGCTTGTCGGTCCCGGTCGGCGCCGCGGGGGGCTCGTGATACTCCAGCGCAAATTTGGCCAGGCGGACCGTAAATGGCAGGAGCATGGAACCCTCCTGGCCCTCCGCCTGACTGGCGGTCTCGCCCTCGTGCAACTGGATCATGCCCTTCTGGCCCGCGATGACGCCCAGCGCGCCGCCCGCCAGGACCAGCAGCAGTCCGACATGGGTGATGAACGAGCCGATCACACGGGCGCGCTGTACGCCAACGGTGTGTCTGATCATTTTAAAGCGGCGGGCCGTACAGACCGTCAGGCTGGCGGCGAAAACGAAAAGCAGGCCCACAAACCACCAGGTGTAAAAGACGCGCGTCAAGCCGAGCATGGAGAGGACGTTCATGCCGCCGGCGGCGCCGGGGTGGCGTTCCAGATAGACGGCGACCTGTTGCGGGCCCTGTGGTATCAACGTGCCGACGACGCAGGCCAGCGCAATCAGCGCCACCACCGTCAGGGCAAACTTCAAGGAAGCCAGTCCGGAGAAAACGAACTCGACCGGTCCTGCGCCACCGCGCGCAGGCAGGGTGGGGGACGGCGCTTGTATCGTATCGCTCATGACTTTCGACCCCTTTCCTGCATACTTCACGCATCCCCACTGAAAGAAAAGGACGGACTACAGCGTCCGCCCTTTTCATTGTCTGTAAACGCCTGGATCACGGCATCATTTTTTAACGGCGGGATCCGGGTGCTTGATTTTTTCGTAGGCCTGTTCCACGTCGAAACCGACCTTCTTGCCGTCCTTGGTGGTGTAGCGATCGGCCTTCCAGGCGGGCGATTGCTCGTTGTGGCAGAGCGTGCAACTCTTCGTGGCGGGGTAGACCATGCCGCCGGCGATGCACTGCGCGCGGTCGAGCATCACGGCCTTGGCCTTGTAGTTCTTGCCTGGCCCGTGGCACGATTCGCAGGTCACGGCGTCCTCGACCACGATCTTGGCGGGCGCGTCGCCCACGGCCTTGACCTGTAGTTCTTCGGTGAAATTGTAGGCCGTCGCGTGGCACTTCAAACACTTGCCGCTTTTTTGGGGATCGGTCACGCCAACCTTCGCCGCCATCGCCTTGGATTCGGGCGTGCCCAGCGACTCGATCGCCTTGGCATGCGGACTGGCCTGCCATTTTGCGAACTGGTTGCCGCCGTCATCCTTCTTGTGACACATCGCGCAGGCCTTCGTCCCGGAATAGAGCGACACATCCCGCTCAGCCGCCAAGCCATTCGACGCCAAGCCCAGCGCGGCGCACACCGCGATCGACCAACCGATGGTTCTTTTCATACGACCTCTTCGCTTGCCTGGCGTTCGCTCCAAAACCCGGAATTTCCACCCACCCAGGCGGAAACCGTCCTGAAAGTTACGCCATAATTTAAAAGCCTTTTAGCCGCCTCGCTGGCGCACCGGCTCAAATGCTCCAACGGCTGGCAGCATGCGCGGTTCGAGGTTTTTTTGCAAGCGTAAAAATGCGTAAAAATGCGTTCGCTGCGGCTTGCGATGCGGCTTGCGATTGCATTTTCCGCGTGTTTTATGTATCAATTCCAAGTGAAAACATTCGACGCTTCCAAGTTGCACCCGTGATCTCGATCATTACAGCGGTTTATAATCAGCTCGCCATGAACCGGCTCTTTTTACGGGCGGTGCGGAAGTTCACGGCCGGTGACTATGAACTGATCGTAATTGATAATGCATCCACCGACGGCTCGGGCGATTTTTTCGCTGCGCATGGCGCAACGGTTGTTCGCAACAAGGGCAATTATCCCTATCCGGTCTGTCAAAATCAGGGCATCGCGGCCGCCCGGGGCGGGCTGCTGGCTTTTTTGAATAACGACACCATTGTCGCGCCGGACTGGGATCGCACGCTCGCCGGGATCATGTCCTCGCGCGGACTCGACATTCTTTGTCCCTGCGGTATGGAGCGGCTGGAACGGACGGACGTGATGCGGCGGCGCAAAAAGCGTTGGGGTGTCATCAAAGCGCTGGTGGGTTTTTTCGGCAGCAACCATTCTCAATTGCAACTTATGTTGTGGCTGATGTACGGAAACTGGGAGCGTTTCGCCAGGAAAGTGCATCGGATCCATGGCTCACGGGCGATCGAAGGATTCAACGGCAACAGTGTGCTGATGACCCGCGCCGCCATCGAAAAGGTCGGGTTGTGGGATGAACGCTTGCAGGCCGCCGACTGGGATCTTTACGCGCGCAGCAAACGACGTCAAGCCACCCACCACGACATTCGTCCGGTGCATGTCGCGCTGGGCGTTTATCACCACCATTATATGCGCCTGACGGTTAAGGGCGGCTATCCGCCGATGATCGGCGCCGACAAACTGATCCAGTACGACGATAAATGGGGGAACACGGAACAAGTCCTGTCCCGCATGAGCGACCCGGTAATGGGTCAGTGACATAGGGGAGGTGGACTAAAGACCGGCTAAAGCCGGTACACCAAACGGCATTACTTATTCTTATTCCCGCGTTTGGTGTGCCGCCTTCAGGCGGTCCCACCGCGTAACTGACCCATTAGGCGGCAGCAATTCGCATTATGGCCGCTTCCTCGGGCCCGGACGACACGGAGGTCGTCTCTCCAGGCGACGAAACGGCGGGTTTTCGAGCTTTTGGAGGGTCGGGCTCCGTCCCGACCGCACTTCATGTGGCCATAGTGAGAAT
>JANYBP010000087.1 GCA_025360745.1 bacterium | reverse complement strand
CAGAGGCCTGCCGCCCTCCAGAAGAATCCTCTAGCAAGTCTCGATGACGTTCCTTGGAGGGCGGCGGGCCTCCGTCGCCGCGTGGGCGTAGGGCGAAAGACTTGGCAGCAACATGGTCGCACCGTCCTTAGGCGAGGATTTGGGCGCGAAGACGAGCGGAAATTGTCCGCGAAAATTGCGGAAGACTTTTTCGTGTGGGTTTCTCGCGCAAAAGGTACTGTCCCGGTTTCAGGTCGGCGGTATCATTGTGCGATAGTATCGGCCAGCCTTCTTCATCTCTAAGTTCACGCAGGCGGCGACTGTATTGGACTGCTCCATCTGCGGCGGCTTGCAGTTCAGGCGATTCGATGACACGCCCTATGTTCGCTAGCAAAAACAGCCTGATCTTTTCCTTAGATCCAATGGATTTCATCAAAACTCCTTCGCGTCCGACTTGTTCGTCTCTCATACGTTGTCTAACAGTAGGGTACACACGAATTCAACAACCGCATTTGAACGGCCACCCCCGATCTTGCGGTCGGGTATCTACGATCGAGTGCCGCGGCGATAGCTCCTCCGACCGCTGCTGCAACCGGGGGAGGGAAAGCGTTTCCGACTTGCCGGTAAGCTGCTGTCTTTTTGCCGCTAAACTTCCAGAAATCAGGAAATCCTTGGATGCGCGCGACCATGCGAACCGTCAGACGAGGGAGCCGGTCGTCCGGAAAGTCTCGCGCAGGTGGTTCATTCGCGATTCCGAGACCATCCACGCCAAGTTCGCGCCATTGTTTTCTGGCGCGTGTAGGTCCCAAATCTGGCCCGCCGTGCTTCTTTGATCCGCCTACGATGGTTGGAGCAACCGCCTGTGCCTGTTGTTGCCATCGCCCAGCCCCCTTCCATCCGTTTGAGGCCATAAGGTCTTTAAGGGTTTCACCAACGGTCAGTTTGTGAGCATTGGGTTCAGGCCATGCAAAAAACGACATACGGTCTTTGGGTAGCGCCACAAGGATAAATCGGGGGCGCAATTGCGGAACGCCGTAGTCTGCCGCCTGCAGAACCCTCCAGTCAGTTTCGTAACCCAGCCCATGGAAACTCGATAGAAGGTTCTCGCGATATTGGGCAAATTTCGCGGAGGCAAAACCCGGCACATTTTCAAGCAACACGGCCTTTGGTCGCATCTCCTTTATAAGGCGTAACGCATCGGGAAACATATCGCGGTCATCATCAACTCCAAGTTGTTTTCCCGCGATGGAAAAAGGCGGGCAAGGCACACCAGCCGCGAACAAATCGACTTTTCCCCAGCGACGACCGTCGACCAGGCGCATGTCTTCTTGGCGGACATCCCACTGCGGCCTGTTTAAGCGGAGTGTAGCACAACAATTGCCGTCGATTTCGACGGCGACAATACAATCGAATCCGGCAGCCTCAAGCCCTAATGCTTGACCGCCGCCTCCCACGCAAAACTCAGCGACCGTATAACGCACCATAAGTATTCGCCAATCCAGTAACTTTGTGTCTTGGCAAGACAATGTCCGGTTTGCCGGGAAGATTCGTTCTTCGAAGCGAGAACCTGTAGCCCATTCTGTGAAGAATGGATATGACCGTCCGTTCCGGCAACGTGTCTTTGCTGTGGATGCGGCTCATGTTCCAACTTCTGCGTTTTGGAGCGATCTTATCCATTGGCACGATCAGCCGCGGTTGCGGCCTTCTCATTGCGGACGAAAACTAGAACCTGAAAAGGGACGGCATTGGCCGCGGTAACGGCCAGGTCGCGGTCGAGCCAGTTCAACGTGGGCATGAAGTCTCAATATGACCGCGGTCGGCACAGTGATGGGCCGGTGTAGGCGGTTGGAGTTGAGGCTACAACGAGACGGAGGGAGAGTCAAGGGAAGCGCAACTTCGCGGAGCAGCAAGCCCCCCTCCGCAAACCTCGAAAACCGGCTGTTTCCTTGCCGGTCTCTCGCCATTCTCGCCACCGCGTCACCGCGGCGGCTACAAATCCACAGGCTTCGACTTTCTCAACTGGCGGTACATGCCGGCGATTTTTCGTGGGATGACTTGCGAGGGGGTTTGTGGTGAAGACCTTTCACCCCAAAACCGGCGATTCATTGGCTTTTACGCGCGCCGCATTCCCCAGTTGAGAAAGTCGGGCTAGATCTTCACCGCTTCCAATTCCTCCCGCCAGCAGTTCATGGTGGTGCGGATGTCGGGCGCGATCGGCGAGAGGCGCAGGTCGAACGTGAAGGGGCGCGCTTTGAGTTCGTAGGCCGGCAGCGGTTCGGGTCCGCAACTGGCGCTGCCCAGGCCACGCTGGACGAGGTCGAGGTGCACGATCCACTCGTCGCGCGGAATGAGGTCGCAGGGATGTTGCGCGACCGCGATTTCCTCGGCGGTGTTGCGCTGCACGCTGAAGTTCAGCTTGGGGCCGCCGGCGGCCATCAGGCCCATGCCGCGCGCGTCGGTCAACGCCACCCAGGCCGTGTCCGTCCGGTTGCCGTTTTCCTGCGGACGCATGTAGGTCGTGCCCAGGCCGGCCATGGGCAGGCGCCACAGGCCCAGGCGCTGCGCCTGACAACTGTCGGCGTAACTTTCGCCGGGACCGCGGCCGTACCAGCAGGCCTGCTCGAACGCCGCGGGCATGCTAAAGGCGACGCCGATGCGCGGCAGCGTTGCGGGCCAATTGTCCCGCGGTTCGCCGTGAATGGTCAGCCGCACGTCGCCGCTGCCGTATATGACATAGGTGTAGTCGCAGCGATATCCGAAACCGAAGACCGGCGGCGCCACGCGCGTGCGGGCGCGGATCACGACCGCATGTCCGCCTCTCACGCGTTCGACACGCACATCATCCGTGCGGTGTTGCAGCGCGTGCAGCCAGTTCTGCCGCCAGACAGCGCTCTGGCGGTGCGCGTCGTTGCCGAGCGACCACATGACGACGCAGGCATGGTTCTTGTCGCGCCCGACCATGCGCGCCATGCGATCCACGCAGGCCGCCTCCCAGCGCGGGTCCTCGGTCGGATTCCCCCCCCCAATTCTTCTCGTCAGCTACATGAATGAAACCGTGGGTCTCCAGATCGCACTCGTCCACGATATAGATGCCGAAGCGGTCGCAGAGGTCGTACCAGCGCGGATCGTCTGGATAATGCGAAGTGCGCACGGCATTGATATTGTGCCGTTTCATCAGCACGAGATCGCGGATCATGGCTTCGACGGGTATGGCGCGCCCGAGGTCGGGATCGTGCTCGTGGCGGTTGACGCCTTTGATTTTGACCGGCGCGCCGTTGACGCAGAATATTCCGTCCTTGATTTCGACCACGCGGAAACCGACCTGCGCCGGAACCACTTCCAGCGCCGCGCCTCCGGCGTCCTTGAGCGTCAGCAGCAAGGTGTAAAGCGCCGGCGTTTCGGCGGTCCATTTATCCGGCCGCGCCACAGCCAGCGTCCACTCGACCGCCACCTCGCGCCCGGCGGGCGGCTTCAGCGCCCTGGGCGCGGCGCCGCGGGCGACGACCTTGCCCGCCGCGTCGCGGAGTTCCGCCTCGATCCGCAGCGCCCCGCACGCGCGCCGTCCGGCGTTACGCACCACGGCCCGCAACTTCAGTTCGGCGTCGGCGTAGTCCGCATCGAAGGTCGTAAGCACGCTGAAATCGCTCAGGTGAACGGCCGGCTGGGCGATCAGATAAACGTCGCGGAAGATGCCGCTCAGCCACCACATGTCCTGATCCTCCATGTAGGTTCCGTCGGACCATTGCATCACCCGCACGGCCAGGGTATTGATCCCGCTGGTCACGAGCGAGGTGATATCGAACTCGGCGGGCGTGCGGCTGCTTTTGCTGAAGCCGGCTTCCCGGCCGTTGACCCAGACGGTGAAAGCCGAGTCCACGCCCTCGAAACGCAGATGGATGCGGGAACCGTTCCATGCCGCCGGCACGGTGAAATCGCGCCGGTACGAGCCGGTGGGATTGTCGGTGGGCACGCGCGGCGGATCCACCGGGAAAGGATATTGTACGTTCGTGTAGTGGGGACGGCCATAGCCGCAGGTTTGCCAACTGCGCGGGACGGGAATCGAGTCCCAGTTCGAGATGTCGGCGTCGGGCCGCATGAAATCGGCGGGCGCCTCGGCGGGCGAGGCGTCGAAATGAAAGCGCCACACTCCATTCAACAGTTGGAACCAGGGCGTCGCCGCGCGGTCGCCCAGCAGCGCCGCGGCGGCATCCGGATAAGGCAGGAAGTCGGCGCGCGGGGCCAGGCGGTTGCGCCCGGTGATGGCGGGATTTTCCCAGTCGGGGAGTGTTGTGACGGAACGGCGCGGGTTGGTCGACATGCTGTACTCCTTTAGCGTTGTCGATCAATTCAAGGCTTTGGCCAGCAGTTCGCAGGCCTCGGCCGGCGAGCAGGCGGCGTGAATCCGCACCATCGTGCCGCGGCGCGCCGCTGTCGCGCCGGCCAGCAGGCGGGCCCATGGCGGGACCGCCGCCCCGGCTCCGATAGTATGACCGAGACTTCCCGTCAGAATCAAGCCATTGGCCAATTGTTCCAATTGCACGGCGGCGGGCTCGGTTGCGGCGTGGAGTTGCAGGTCTATTTGCGCCTGCCCGCCCGCTTCGCCGATCGCGGCGGCCATCACCGTCACGTCGCGCAGCATGGCGCCCGGCACAGTGCCGGCAAGCCCCGCCGGGCAGCCGCGCGCGGCGGCTTGGAAAAAGACGCCGGGCGGGGCCAGCCGCGGCAGCGGCAGCGGACCGGACTGCGCGTTCCAGGACGGGGCTTTGCCGCTCAGGACGGCCATGGCCGCGAGCAGCCGCGGCTCGTCCGAGGCCAGCAGCAGACGCCGCGGGGTGGACAGAGATGCCGCCGTCACGCCGGCGTCGTCCGGCTTGTTACTCCAACGATGAACGGTCGCGCCATTGATCGTGCGACTTGTGTAATCCGGCCTGACCTGCAGACGCTTGATCAAATCCGCGCCACGGAAATCGCCCTCCGCGACCGCCACGCCGCCGCTCTCCGATCCATAGAGGGTGACGTGGCGCACTTCGCGGAACGGCGCTACGCCGGTCAGCTCCGTCAGGACGCCGGCTTGTCGCAGCAGCGGATGACCGGGCGTGGCGAGTATGGCCCGGCCCGTGGCCGAGCGCACGAACGCCTCCATATCGAGATGCGTCCACCAGTCGGCCGAGGCGGCAATCAGCGCGCCGTCGAAGACGCCGGCGCGGGCGCTTCCGGCCAGAACGGACGCGATAGCCACCGTCAACAAGAGGCCCCGGCTGGTGCTTTTCATGCGCGCACCATACGAAAGCGCCGCCGGTTGGGCAAGCTTGCAGTGCCGCCGCTTTGCAGTTATACTGAGCAGCATGATCTTGAGTGTACGGCGCCTTAAAACTGCCTTGATAGCCGGATTGCTTGCGAGCAATTCCGTTCTGGCGGCGCGTCCCGTGCCTGTGGAGGCCGCCCGGATGGCCGCCGACGAGCAGACCAGGCGACTGTTCCCCGGCGCTTGGGGTTTGGCCACCAATTTTGTGGAATTCACGCCCACCGGCGAGCCCGCCGCGCAGGTCTTCGTTTTTGGAGCGCCGGCGCTGACCGGAGTTGCGGGTTTTTCGCTGACCGCGCATATCGCCCGCACACGGGCCGCCTACGATAACCGGCAGCGGACAGCGGCAAAGGAGGGCGCCGCGCTGGCGGGCCTCTCGGGCAAACAAAAGGCGGCGCGCCTGGCAGAATTCGGCGAACGGCTCGACACGGCGCGCCGCGCCTGGCGCGGGGAGGATTCTTTCATCACCGTGATGACCGGCGCCACGGACGCGCAGCCCCTGCTGCTGAAAGCCCATCGCGGTCTGCCCGACACGCTGGTGGACGAAGCGGACGCGCTGGCCGCGGCCAACCGCGCGGAGCCCGGCGCCGTCTTAAGCGTGCAACGCCGGATTTATATCGGCCCATTCGACGAAGCGCTGGAACTGACCGGCGCCAATGCCAAGCCGCTGCCGGCGGCGGTGGGCGTTCAGGTTGCGGACGAAGCGGCGCCGCCGCCGCTGATGATCCACCTGCAGACCCGCGAGATATTGACGACGCCAACCAACGGGCCAAGCGCGGCCAAAACCGCGGCGGCGGGCGCGCCATCGGAAAAAGCCTTCCGGCAATCCTGGCAGCCATATCTCGATCGCGCGGACCGTAAACCATGAAGGTCGCGATCATCGGAGATGGCGGCTGGGGCACGGCGCTGGCGCTGGGACTACAGGCCAACGGACATAGCGTGCGCGTCTGGGGCCCTTTCGCCGATTCCCTCGAACGGGTGCGCCTCACGCGCGAAAACGAGCGCTTCCTGCCGGGCGTGAAGTTGCCCGAGGCTTTAATCTGGACGGCCGACCGCGCCGAGGCGGCGAATGGGGCCGAGGCGGTTGTGCTGGCGGTGCCGACGCGCTTTTTCCGCGATGTCATGCGCTCCTTTGCGGGACTGATCCCGCCTGACGCGCTCTGCGTCAGCGTCGCCAAAGGCTTCGATCCCGCCACGCGCGAACGCATGACCGTGGTGGCGGAGTCAACGCTGGGCCACGCCCCGGTGGCGGCGCTTTCCGGACCAAGTCATGCCGAAGAAGTGGCCCGTGGAATACCGACCGCCGTGGTGATCGCCTGCGCCGATCTGGCGCGCGCCGAGCGGCTGCAGCAGCTCTTCAGCCACGGGCGTCTGCGTTGCTACACCTCCAACGACGTTGCCGGCGTGGAACTGGGCGGCGCGCTCAAGAATGTGATCGCCCTCGCCGTCGGCGCCAGCGACGGCCTCGGCTTCGGCGCCAATACGCGCGCGGCCTTGATCACCCGCGGCCTGGCCGAGATCACCCGCATCGGCGTGGCGCTGGGCGCACAACCGGCGACCTTCGCCGGCCTGAGCGGCATCGGCGACCTGGTGGTGACCTGTACCAGCCGTCTCAGCCGCAACTTCTGCGTGGGTGAGCGGCTGGGTAAAGGCGAAAAACTGGACGATATTCTCGGCGGCATGAGCCAGGTGGCCGAGGGCGTGACGACCAGCCGTAGCGCCCTGGCGCTGGCGCGTCAGGCCGGTGTCTCGGCGCCGATCATCGAAGCCGTCTGCGGCGTGCTTTACGAAGGCATGAGCCCCGCGTCCGCCGTCGAGTCGCTGATGACCAGGGGTCTGAGACAGGAAAAAGGGTGAGTGGTGAGTAGTGAGTGGTGAGTGGTAAACAGTGAAGAAATGCCTCTGGTTTTTAAGGAAGAGCCCGTTGATTGAATCGCTCCGCAGCCTTTTCACTCTCCATTCTCCGCCCCTCCCTGTTCCATCTTCACCGTTCACCGTTCGCCGTTCCCTTTTCACTGTTCCCTTTTCCCTATTCACTGTTTACCTTTTCTCTACCTTCATCTCCCTGGCCGCCCCATCGCCGGTCGTGGTTGTTACCGGCACCTCCTCGCTCGGCGGTCCCGGCGAACTGGCCTATGCCGGCGGCATGGCCACACGCGTAAGCGGCTGGCTGCGCGGCGCCGGTGTGCCGGTGACGGAGGTCACGGATGACGATCTGGCCCGCGGCGCGCTGCGCGGGGCCGCGGTCGCCGTGCTGCCCTGCAATCCCCATCCCGGCGGCGGCGAGCGCAAGGCGCTGCGGCGGTTTTTAAACGAGGGCGGGCGTCTGGTGGTTTGTTTCGGGGCGGACGATGAACTGGCCGCGGCCATGGGATTTAAACTGGGCGACTACCGGCCGGAAAGCGCGCCTGGCGCCTGGCACACGCTGCGCTTCGCCCGCGAGGCGCCGATCGGCGCGCCGTCCGGCGTGACCCAGCCGGCGCACGGGATCAAACCCGCGCTGCCCGCCGAAGAGGGCGCGCGGGTGATCGCCGAGTGGGAAAATGCCGCCGGTAAACGCACCGGCGTGCCCGCCTGCAGCGCTTCGCCGCACGGCTTCTGGTTGAGCGCCGTGCTGACGGAGGGCGATGCGGCGGCCAAGCAACGTCTGCTGGTGGCGCTGCTGGGCGCGCTGGAACCGGGACTTTGGCGGACCGTGGCGGAACACGCGCTGGGCGCGGCCGGACAGGCGGACGGCTTCGCTTCATTCGATGGCGCGGCGGCGGCGGTGCGCGACGCCCCCGCGTCCGGACCGGAAACGGAAGCCTTGTTGACGCGGGCCGGGCAGGCGCGCGTCACGGCGGCGGCGGCTTTACGCGCCGGCCAATGGTTGCGTGCGCTGGACGAGGCGGGCCGGGTGGACGCGCTGGTGGTGGAGGCGTTCTCCCGCGCCCAGCGCCCCTGCCCCGGTGAATTTCGCGGGGTCTGGAATCGCGACGGACTCGGACTAACGCCAGGCCGCTGGCCGGAAACCGCGGCGCAACTGGCGCGCGACGGGATCACCGCGATACTGCCCAACTGGCTGCGGCCCGGTCTGGCGCTCTATCCGAGCCGCCTGGTTCCGGTGTCCGATGCCGTGCGGCTTTATGGCGACCAGGCGGCGGCCGGCGTGGCGGCGGCGCACAAAAACGGACTGCAGGCGCATGCCTGGGTGATGTGCTGGAATCTCGATGGAGCGCCGGCCGACTGGCTGGCGCGCATGCGGCGCGAGGGCCGGCTGCAAATCTCGTCGTCTGGCCAGAGCGTCGCCTGGCTTTGTCCCTCCAATCCCGAGCACCAGGCCTGGCAGCGCGCCGCGATCCGCGAACTGGCGGCGGCCTATGCCGTGGACGGCATCCACCTCGACTATATCCGCCAGCGCAGCCGCGACTTCTGCTTTTGCGCCGGCTGCCGCGCGCGCTTCGAGCGCGCCAGCGGCGTGAGCGTGCGCCACTGGCCGGCCGATGCGGTCGCCGGCGGCGCGGCGGCGGCCTGGCGGGAGTGGCGGCGGGACACGATCAACCGCTTCGTGCGCGACCTGCGCGCCGACCTGCGCGCGCTGCGCCCGGGGCTGACGCTTTCCGCGGCGGTTTACGGCTCCTATCCATCCTGCCGCGACTCGGTCGGACAGGACTGGGCTCTGTGGCTGAAAGAGGGCTGGGTCGATTTTGTGACGCCCATGAATTACACCGGGGACGAAGCCCGCTTCGAACGCTGGACGCAACTTCAGCTTGCGTTGCCCGGCACGGCCGGCCGGATTTATCCGGGCCTCGGCGTGACGGCCTCCGAGAGCCGCCTCTCGCCCGTGCGCACGATCCGGCAGATTCTCGCCGCACGCCGCCTGGGCGCGCGCGGCTTCGCACTTTTCGAACTGAACGACACACTCGGCCGCGAAACGCTGCCGCGCCTGGGCCAGGGTGTCACGCGCCCGGATGCGGCGCCCGGCGGCCTGTAGGCGATGATTCAAAAGCCGTGAAATAATTCCCGGACGACACGGAGGTCGTCCCTCCAGTTGCGGAAACGGGCCGTTTTTGTTTTTTGGAGGGCTGGCCTCCGTGCCGGCCGCCTTTTTTGAATTATTCACAGCCGCTCAGTGATGGATTGGAAGGTTAGGGCATTTTTGTTAAAGTTCGATGCGTAGTTTCCAACCATACATGCGAGGCCGCGCGATGAAGAAGCAATCAGCCGCAAACAAGCATGACGCCGGGCCGGCAACCGAAGCGGACGCCGTCTGCCAGCCGATGATTTCGACGACGGAAGCCATCAAGTGCGCCTTCGAAAACCACCTGCGCTTCACGCTGGCCAAGGATCAATATTCCTCGAACGACCATGACCGCTATGTGGCGCTGGCCATGACCGTGCGCGACCGCCTGGTGGACCGCTGGATCCGCACCAGCCAGACCTACCATGATCGCAACGCCAAGCGCGTGTACTACCTGTCGATGGAGTACCTGATCGGGCGCTCGATGGGCAACAACGTGATCAACCTGGGCATGGAACCGGCCGTGATGGGCGCCCTGGAGGAACTGGAACTGGACTGGGCCACGGTGCGCGATATCGAGCACGACGCCGGGCTGGGCAACGGAGGCTTGGGACGGCTGGCGGCCTGCTTTCTCGACTCGATGGCCACGCTCGAACTGCCGGGTTACGGCTACGGCATCCGCTACGAGTATGGGATTTTCCGCCAGGCGATTCGCAACGGCTTTCAGGTCGAGGAACCCGACAACTGGCTGCGCAGCGGCAACCCTTGGGAAATCGAACGGCCCGATTACGACATCCGGGTCGGTTTCGGCGGGCGCGTCGTCGAGTTTCAGGACGCGCGAGGCCGCACGCGCACCCAATGGATACCGGCCGAAACGGTGGTCGGCCTGCCCTACGATGTGCCGATCGCCGGCTATCGCAACAACACCGTCAACAATCTGCGCCTTTGGACGGCCAAGGGCACCGAGGAATTCGACCTCTCGTTCTTCAACACCGGCGATTACATCCGCGCCTACGAGGTCAAGACCCGCAGCGAAAATATCACCAAAGTGCTCTACCCGAACGACAAGATCGAAAAGGGCCGCGCGCTGCGTTTCAAACAGCAGTATTTTTTCGTCTGCTGTTCGCTGCAGGACATCATCCGCCGCTTCCGTACCGGCAACGACGATTTCGGCGTCTTCCCCGACAAAGCGGCCATTCAACTTAACGACACCCATCCGGCGCTGGCGGTGGCCGAGCTGATGCGGCTGCTGGTCGATATCGAGGGGCTGGAATGGGACCGCGCCTGGGAAGTGACCCAGGCCACGTTGGGTTACACCAATCATACGCTGATGCCGGAGGCGCTGGAATGCTGGACGGTGCGGCTTTTCGAGGAGGTGCTGCCGCGCCACCTGACGATCATCTACGAGATCAACCGCCGTTTCCTGCGCACCGTGATGAACCGTTACCCGGACGATCACGCGCGCCTGCAACGCATGTCACTGATCGAGGAAGGACCGGAGAAGCGCGTCCGTATGGCTAACCTGGCTGTGGTGGGCAGTCACCGCACGAACGGCGTGGCCAGGTTGCATTCCAAATTGCTGCAGGAAAACCTCTTCCGCGACTTCTACGAGATGTGGCCGGAACGCTTCGCCAACATGACCAACGGCATCACCCAGCGGCGCTGGCTGCTGAAGTGCAACCCCGCCCTGGCCGAGGCCGTCACGCGCCGTATCGGCGATGGCTGGGTCAAAGACCTGTTCCAGATCAAAGCGCTTGAGCGCTACGCCGACGACCCCGCGCTGCAAGACGAGTTGCGCCGCGCCAAGCACGCCAACAAACTGCGCCTGGCCGGTCTGATTCGCGCCGAGAATGGCGTCGTGGTCAATCTGGATTCGATCTTCGACGTGCAGGCCAAGCGCCTGCACGAATACAAGCGGCAGATGCTGAACCTGATGCACATCGTTTACAGGTACAACCAGCTCAAGGACAACCCCGCGCTCGAGATGCAGCCCCGCACCTTCATCTTCGCGGCCAAGGCGGCGCCGGGCTACGCGATCGCCAAACTGATCATCAAGCTGATCAACGACGTGGCCGGCGTGATCAACAACGATCCGGTTTGCGGCGACCGTCTGCGCGTGGTCTTTCTAAGCGACTACTGCGTTTCGCTCGCCGAACGCATCATACCCGCCAGCGACCTGAGCGAACAGATCAGCACCGCCGGCACCGAGGCCAGCGGCACCGGCAACATGAAGTTCGCCCTGAACGGCGCGCTCACGATCGGCACACTCGACGGCGCCAACATCGAAATCCGGGACGCGGTCGGCGCGGAGAATTTTTTCGACTTCGGGCTGACGATCGCCGAGGTCGCGGCCTTGCGCGCGGCCGGCGCGTACAATCCGCACGACCTGTACAACGGCCATCCGGAAATCAAACGCATTCTGGACTATATCGGCGCCGACTTCTTCAATATGGAACAGCCCGGCTTGTTCCGTCCGCTCTATGACGCGCTGCTGACCCACGGCGACTATTATCTGCATCTGGCCGACTTCGCCTCCTATATCGCCTGCCAGGAGCGGGTGGACGCCGCCTACCGCGATCAGGCCAGATGGGCGCGGATGTGCGTGATGAACATCGCCAACATGGGATACTTCAGCTCCGACCGCACCATCCTGGAATACGCCAAGGAAGTCTGGAACGTCGAACGCTGCCCGATCGCCATGACCGACACCGCGCCGCACTCCACGCCGGGGCAGGAGTAGGAGGAAGGTGGAGGGTGGAGGGTGGAGGGTGGAGGGTGGAGGGTGGAGGGTGGAGGGTGGAGGGTGGAGGGTGGAGGGTGGAGGG
>JANYBP010000014.1 GCA_025360745.1 bacterium | reverse complement strand
AAAATCGCTTGGGAATCCGGCAGGATTGAAGGGGGAAAGGCTGTAAAAGGAAGCCTGTTTCCACCAGCCGCGATCCGTATCCGGCAGGGCCAGCGGCATCCACCAGTTGAGGTCGGCCTCGTATTGGCGGATCAGATCGTTAATCGAACTGAATTCCCGCGCTTTGTATTCGATGTAGGCTTCCCGGTCGAAGGTGGCGGCGATGTCTTTTGTGTCGAAGACCTGGGCGAAGAGAAAGGCGGCGCTGGTGAGGCCAAGCAGTAAACCCAACAGAATGCTCCACCGCTTTTGGAGAAATGCTTTTGCCATTGTCGAATGCTTCCGAAATCGAGAGGCGCGGACACCTATCCACGCTCTTTGGAGGGACTGGCATCCCTATGAAGGAACATGAACAGGGCCGCGCCAGTCAGGCGCGTCCCCGCTAGTTCGTTCATTCAAATAAAACGCCAGTTTTCAAGAGAACGAATCTTGCGAATACGCAAAATTTATAGGATTTGTGCCGTTTTCTAAATCGTTAGTTTCTCCTCGTTATACGTGGCCTGCACAAAGCGCGGTCACAATGTCACGAAGTAAGAACCTTACACGCCGTGATGTCAAATCTTTTTTAGTCGTTAAGTACATTTTACATTTTGCATTTTACACATTACGGTCCCAAACACTTTTCATTACTTTCCGGCTTGTTTGGCGGGGCGGGGCGTGGTTTGATGGGCGGCAACGTTTGGAGGCGCCCATGCGCAAATTCGTAAAAGCCGTTCTGATCGTGGCGATCGTGCTGTTTGGGCTGGCCTTGCTTGCCCAGTTTGGACTGAGCCGCATGGTCACGCACCGTCTGCAACGCGCTCTGCCGCAACTGACCGGCACGGCCGCGACAGTCGAAGCGGTGCGTTTGTCGCCTTTCACCGGGGCGGGCGAGATCATCGGCCTGCGCATCCCGAATCCCGAGGGCTTTGCCGAACCGGAGGCGCTCAGTCTGGACCGGGCGCGCGTGCGGGTGGAACTCTTATCGTTGATGGGGCCGGCGCTGGTCGTGCGCGAGATCAGCGTCGACGGCGCCCGCATATCTTACGAGCGCCGGGCGGACGGCAGGGACAATCTCGCCTGGCTGCGCGAGCGCATGACGGACGCGGCGGCGCGGCCGGCCCCGCCCGCCGCCGGGGTCTCGGCGCCCGCCGGACCGGCGAAGCCGCCGGCCCCGGCCAAACCGCCGCGCAAGTTGATCGTGGATTCGCTGGTCATCACCAACTGCCGCGTCCGCGTGGCCGGCGTTCTTTCAACGAACGTCATGGCGTTGCCGTTGCCGACGGTCGCGATGCGCGATCTGGGCCGCGCCCAGGGCGGACTGACGCCGGCCGAAGTGGGCGGCGAAGTGCTCCGCGCCATCACGACCAGCGCCATACAGGCGGCGCTGCAGCCCGGCAGCCAGGCGCAGGGACTGATTCGCAACCTGGTGGACAACTTCCGGAAGCACAACAAGGGCGCCAAGGCGGTTCCGAAACCAGAGCTTCCAAAACCGGAACCCGCCGTTCTCCCCTGATCCACCGAAATCGTGTTATCATACCTCGCATGTCCGACAAACTGGTCATTCGCGATCTGGCCGCCCGCTGCATCATCGGCATCTTCCCCGAGGAGCGCGGCCAGAAACAGGATGTGCTGCTGACGATCGCGCTGCATGCCGATCTGCGCGCCGCCGGCCGCAGCGACCGGCTGGAGGATTCGCTGGATTATAAAGCCGTCAAACAAAAGGTGCTGGCGCTGGTGGAGAAATCGCAATTCCAACTGTTGGAGGCCCTGGCGGAAGCCGTGGCGGGCGTCTGCCTTGAGTCGCCGCGTGTCGAACGCGTCACCGTGACGCTGCAAAAACCCGGGGCCCTGCGTTTCGCGCGCTGCGCCGAGATCGAAATTACGAGGGAGCGAATGGCATGAACAAGAAGCATGTGGCGCAACTGGTCAAGCAACTGCTGGTCGAAATCGGCGAGGATCCCAATCGCGAAGGCTTGCTCCGCACCCCCGCCCGCGTGGCGAGCGCCCTGGAGTTTTTGACCTCCGGCTATCGCCGGCGGGCGAGCGCCATCGTCAACGGGGCCGTCTTCCGCGCCGAAGCCAACAATATGATCGTGCTGCGCGATGTGCAGGTCTACAGCCTCTGCGAACATCACATGCTGCCCTTTTTCGGACGCTGCCACATCGGCTACATCGCCACCGACAGGGTTCTCGGCGTGAGCAAACTCGCGCGCATCGTGGACCATTATTCACGGCGGCTGCAAATCCAGGAACGCCTGACGGCGCAAATCGCGGCCGACGTGATGAACGCGGTCGACGCCGAGGGCGTGGGTGTGGTCATGGAATGCCGCCACCTCTGCATGATGATGCGCGGGGTCGAAAAAGCCAACGCCGTCATGACCACCTCTTCCGTCCTCGGCAGCTTCCATAACCAGTCCGCTACCCGCGCCGAGTTTTTGAGCCTGATCCACAACGGTTGAGCGTGCCGGTACGTTGTCGGCCACCAGGTGTCAGAGCATTGGCGACGTTAATGTCACGACTGGCCGACAAGATGGACAATTATGTCCGTCCATAAAGTTTCCAACCAAAGTTGTCAATGGTGGCAATACCCGGTTCGTATTCGGAATGACGCCGTAGGTCAAGGCAGTACATTGAACTTGGATAGGGCGCTCTCGCCGAGAGCGCCGTTTGGCCCGCAAACAGGCGTGCAATCGTGTCGAGTTCACGTTTGCAACACTTCGATCACGGCGGCCTCGGCGAGGCCGCCCTACCAAATAGGTCGCCACGGTACCGCCAAATTACCATCATAACTTAATGTATTTGGGTTTGATTTAGATGCGCCTGCCTCGGATAAAGTCGCATCAAAGCGCTTCCGCGCGGAAGATGGCATAACTCCTGCTAAGCTATTTTTGGTCTGATAAAAATCAGGCCAACACAACCAGGAGGGGCAACATCACCATGCGGAATTGGAAGCGCTTGATCGTGGTCATGGTCGCGGCGTTGCCGGTTGGGGGAATAGGCGCTGCTTCCGCATGGGCGAACGAGGCGGCGCCAACTACCGCGCTTGTATCCGCAGGCGCGGCGGTCGGGACCGTGGCGCCAGCCGTCAACACGGGCGATACGGCGTGGATCATGGTCAGCACGGCCCTGGTGATGTTCATGACCATCCCCGGGCTGGCCCTGTTTTATGGCGGACTGGTGCGCAAAAAGAATGTTCTGTCGATCCTGATGCAGTGTTTCTTCATCATGTGCCTGATCAGTCTGCAATGGGTGCTGTTCGGCTACAGTCTCTCATTCGGTCCCGACATCGGGGGCTGGATCGGCGGCCTGGCCTGGGCCGGCTTGAGGGGCGTGACGACAGAGGTCTATCCGGCTTATTCGGCCACCATTCCGCACCAGTTGTTCATGATCTTCCAGATGATGTTCGCGGTCATCACGCCCGCCCTGATCATCGGCGCCTTCGCCGAACGCATGAAGTTCGCGGGCTTCGCGGTTTTCACCCTGCTCTGGGCCAGCTTTGTATATGACCCGGTCTGCCATTGGGTCTGGGGCGTCGGCGGCTGGCTGCGGGTAAACGGCGCCCTGGACTTCGCCGGCGGCACCGTGGTGCACATCAATGCCGGTATCGCGGCCCTGGCGGCGGCCATCGTGCTCGGCAAACGCCAGGGCCATCCCAACAAACTCCCGCCGCCGCACAACCTGCCCTTCGCGGTGGTCGGCGCGGCCATGTTGTGGTTCGGCTGGTACGGTTTCAATGCCGGCAGCGCGCTCAGCGCCAACGGCCTGGCCGTCAGCGCCTTTGTGGCGACCCACATCGCCACCGCCGTGGCGGGCCTGGCCTGGATGGTCATGGATTATATCTTCAACAAACACGCCACGGTGCTGGGCATCATCTCGGGCGCGGTGGCGGGCTTGGTCGCCATCACCCCGGCCGCCGGTTATGTGACCCCGCTGGGCGCCGTCGCCATCGGCGCGGGCGCGGGCGCGATCTGCTACGCCTTCGTGATGTTCGTGAAACCCAGGCTGGGTTATGACGATGCGCTCGATGCTTTCGGCATCCATTGCATGGGCGGCGTCTGGGGCGCGCTGGCCACGGGACTGTTCGCCTCCAAGGCGGTCAACGCCGCGGGCGCCGACGGCCTTTTCTACGGCAACCCCGGCCAGTTGCTGATCCAGCTCAAAGCGGTCGCCATCATCGCGGCTTACTCCCTGGTCGTGAGCGTGGCGCTGATGAAACTGGTGGACCGCGTGGTCGGCCTGCGCGCCAGGGAGCAGGATGAACGCATCGGACTGGATCTCACCGATCACCGCGAAGCCGCGTACACCATGCTGGAGTAGTCCGCGCCGCAGAAAGGAATACCCCCATGAAATATATCGTTGCCATCGTTCAGCCGGATCGCATGGAAGATGTCCTGCAAAAACTGGAGGACCGGCAGATCCATCTCGTCACAGTCAGCACCGTGATGGGCCGCGGCCGCCAAAAAGGCGTGACGGCGGTCTACCGCTCCCACAAAGAGGCGGGCAGCCTGCTCAAAAAAGTGAAGCTCGAGATCGCCGTCAACGAGGAGTTTGTCCAGGCCGCCATCGACGCGATCGTCGAAGGCGGCCGCACGGGCCAGATCGGCGACGGCAAGATATTCATCTTCGACCTGAACGATTGCATCCGCATCCGCACGGGCGAAACCGGCGGCCCCGCCATCGGATAGCGGCATGCTTCCGCCGTGATCCCGGCGCGGGGCATGTTTCAGAAGTTGCGACATGACGGTAAGGCGCGCTCAAACTGTATTCGCCGGCCATAACCGCCCGCCCACTCCCCAGCCTCTGAATCGCTGCGCGCTCGCCCTGATCCTCGCCTAACGTCGTTCCGACATTCCATCCATAATTCTTTCGCCTTGCGCCCACGCGGCGGCAGAGGCCTGCCGCCCTCCAGAAGCATCCTCTAGCAAGTCTCGATGACTTTCCTTGGAGGGCGACGGGCCTCCGTCGCCGCGTGGGCGCAAGGCGAAAGACTTGGCAGCAACATGGGCGCAACGTCCTTAGGCGAGGATTTGGGCGTAGCCCAACTTTCGTTGCCTAATGCTCGGTTTTACGCAGAATCGCCGTCCCATCCACCTCCCATTGTGCTAGAGTAACGCCGAAATGGTGAAGATTGTCACAATCTACGAACCAGACCCGGCGGAGTGGATCGATTTCAGGATACGGAGGAGCCCATGAACAAATGCGATGTGTGCGGAAATACGTCCTTTCGCCGCAAACAGGTGGAGGAAGTGTTTAACATCGAAGACCATCTCGTAATGGTGGAAGGCGTTCCCGCCCGAGTATGCGACCGTTGCGGCGATACCACGTTCGACCGGCAAACCACCGAAAGTATTCGCCGCATAGTCCATGGCGAAAATCGCCCAACACGGCATGTAAACGTAGACGTGTTCGCGTTCGCCTGAGGACCGCTGCCTCGCCCTGCAAGTCAACCGGGAACCTTCCAGGTAGTCGTTGAACGATAGGTGCGGTACGTATGGGTTTGGACCTCGTGGAACTCGTCATGGCGATCGAGGAGGCGTTCGGCGTCTCGCTTTCCGACTCGGAATGCGCGAAGGCGGTCACTCCGCGGCTCCTCGGCGACCTTGTTTTTGCCAAACTTCAAACCGTCGAGGAAGGCGTGTGCCTTTCACCACTCACTCTCCGCTCTGACCTCCGACCTCCGACCTGGGTGGTGCCGGTACGGGAGTAACGCGACGGTTCTCCTTGGCATGCACCTGCAATCCGCCGTCTGCTACACGCTGGATGGTTACGTCACTGCGGCGATCGCTGGAAGTTCCAATGTACCCATCGGACGATTTATTCAGCCGGACGTTCCCGCCGGCTTGATTCCGCAGGACGAAACTGGCATCCGTATTGGCCCCGCCCACACGCTGGACATCCCGGACATTGCTCCCCCCACCGACCGCGAAACCCGTGTCTGTGCGGGTAACCCGGATCGTATCCCCGCCGGCGCCCCGTGGCACGGTATAGCCATCCGCCGTGCGGGTCACCCAACGGGTGCCGGACGGCGTATCGATGGCATAACCATCGCTCGTAACGCGCACACTCCGCGCGCCGGGCACAATCGCCGCCAGCACCGCGGCGTCATTGCGATTCGTCGCCGGCGCCGCGCCGGATGTGACAACCAGCGCGCAGAGAAGCGCGGCAATCGTCAAACGAATGTGGAAGGTTAATAAACTCATGTAAGAACTATAACATTTCAGCGGGTGCAATCAACGACGACAGCAACGCCGCAGGTTGGGGGTTCGTGGCGCAAGCGTCCCGCTTGCGCTTGGAGTTTGGTGCAATGTGATGCGCAAGCGTCCCGCTTGCGCCACGGGGCAGCCCCGCCATTGCCCGATTATGATTGCGGTTCTCCAGTACCGCCACGGCTACGACGTGGCGGCTCTTCGGCATAGCCAGATGTGCCCGCGCGTAGCGTCGGCGCTACTTAAAAAAAGGCGCGCCGCGACTTTCGTCGGACGCGCCTTGCCGTGCCTGTTGGCGGCGGATCAGCCGGCTTTCTCGTCCTTGTCGGACTTCTCGCCAGGGTGCCAGTCCTCGTTGGTCTTGGCGCCGAAGGCCGCATCCAGCACACCGGCCAGGTCGCCGAGATCCTCGCCGGGGCCGAGGCCCTGGAGCATCTCGTCCTTGACGACGAAGTCCGCATCCGAGACCGCGGCGGCCTTGATGCTGAGGCCGATCTTGCGTTCGACCTCGTCGATGCGCACGACGCGCGCCTGCACCTCCTGCCCGAGTTTGAGGACATCCTTGACCTTCTCCACGCGGTCTTCGCTGATCTGCGAGATATGCACCAGGCCGTCGATGCCGTCCTCCAGTTCCACGAAGGCGCCGAAGGAGGCCAGCTTGGTGACCTTGCCCTTGACCATCTGGCCGATTTTGTAGCGCGCGGCGATCGAGGACCAGGGATCGTCCTGGGCCTGTTTGAGGCCGAGGCTGATGCGCTGGTTGTCGGGATCCACCTCGAGCACGACGGCCGAGATCTTGTCGCCCTTCTTGAGCACTTCGGAGGGGTGGTTGACCTTGCGGGTCCACGACATATCCGAAACATGCACCATGCCGTCGATGCCGTCCTCCAGTTCGATGAAGGCGCCGTAACTGGTGAGGTTGCGGACCGTGCCGGTGACGCGGGTGCCGATCGGATAGCTGCCACGCACGCCGTCCCAGGGGTTCTCCTCCATCTGCCGCATGCCCAGGCCGATCTTCTGATCGGCCTTGTTCACGGTCAGCACGACGACGGCCACGCTCTCGGCGACCTTAAGGGCGTCCGAGGCGCGCACGACGCGCTTGGTCCAGGACATTTCCGAGACATGCACCAGGCCTTCGACGCCCGGTTCCAGTTCGACAAAGGCGCCGTACGGCATCAGGCTGACGACCTTGCCGCGCAGGCGGCTGCCGACCGGATACTTGTTCTCGATGTTGTCCCAGGGGTTCTGCTGGCGCTGCTTGAGGCCCAGCGAGACGCGTTCCTTCTCCAGATTGACGTCCAGCACCATGACCTCGATCGGTTCGCCGACTTTGACGAGTTCCGAGGGATGGTTGAGGCGGCCCCAGCTCATATCGGTGATATGCAGCAGGCCGTCCATGCCGTCCAGGTCCACGAAGACGCCGAAATCGGTGATGTTCTTGACCACACCGGGGCGCAACTGGCCGACCTTCAGCTCGGTCAGCAGTTCGCGCTTGCGGCCGCGGCGCTGGTCCTCGATCAATTCGCGGCGGGAGACGACGATATTTTTGCGGTCGGAGTTGATCTTGATGATCTTGAATTCGAATTCGCGGTTGAGGTAGTCGTCCGGGTTCTGCACCGGCACGATGTCAACCTGCGATCCCGGCAGGAAGGCCTCGATGCCGTCCACGTCCACCAACAGGCCACCGCGCACGCGTCCCTGGACGATGCCCTTGACGATCGAGCCTTCCTTGCAGTTGGCCACCACGCGGTTCCAGCGCTGCTGTTCCTTGGCCCTCTGGTAGCTCAGCTTGATCGTGCCGGTTTCGTCGTCCATGCTTTCGATCAGCACGTCATGCACGTCGCCGGGCTTGAGATCTTCGATCCCCTTGAACTCGGCCAGGGGAATGATGCCTTCGGACTTCGATCCGATATCGACCACCACGTCGTCGCCGCTGATTTCGAGGATTTTGCCGGGGATCACGGAACCTTCGGTCAGGTTCTTCATGGTGTCCGCGTAAAGTTTTTCCATCGCCGCGCGTTCGTTATCCACGGGAATGGCGGCCGCTGCCGCGGCGGCTGCCGCCGCGCGTTTGGTGATCTTCTTCGTTTCGGTCATAGGTTTAGTTGTTGGTTTGCTCATTATTTGGGTTCCACGGGCCATCCCGCCGTCCGTTTGTGGACGGTTTCACAGGCGCCCACCGGCAAAGCGGGTATATTTGTCAGAAATCGCCGCTCCAGGCAAGCGCCAAATTCCCGTCACCGCCAGGGGCCCGGCAACGTGACGATCCGACCACCGTGGCGTAAGCCTCTGGCTTGCGCCCATCGCCACGCCAAAATGTTGTTCAAACTCCACGCGCAAGCGAGACGCTTGCGCCACGAATTGTCAACCTGCGTCCCCGCCCCGTCAGCTATTCTCATTATGGCGGTGAGGGCGGGTAGTAGAGGGTGTAGAGAGGGCGGGAAGAAGACAGTGGGATTGAAGGGCGGTAGTGAAGGGGATGGTGGAAGACGGGTTTAAGGACTTGCCCAGCCGGAGCGGAGCGAC
>JANYBP010000012.1 GCA_025360745.1 bacterium | reverse complement strand
AAAATCGCTTGGGAATCCGGCAGGATTGAAGGGGGAAAGGCTGTAAAAGGAAGCCTGTTTCCACCAGCCGCGATCCGTATCCGGCAGGGCCAGCGGCATCCACCAGTTGAGGTCGGCCTCGTATTGGCGGATCAGATCGTTGACCGAATTGAATTCCCGCGCTTTGTATTCGATGTAGGCTTCCCGGTCGAAGGTGGCGGCGATATCTTTTGTGTCGAAGACTTGGGCGAAGAGAAATGCGGCGCTGGTGAGGCCAAGCAGTAAGCCCAACAGGACACCCCACCGCTTTTGGAGAAATGCTTTTGCCATTGTCGAATCCTTCCGCGTTCACCTCGCGGCGCTACTTCATATACTCCAAAACGTGTCTGGTCAACATTGCCCACCGCATCACAAACAACAAGAGGCGCGGACACCTATCCACGCTCTTTGGAGGGACTGGCATCCCTATGAAGGAACATGAACAGGGCCGCGCCAGTCAGGCGCGTCCCCGCTAGTTCGTCCCTTCATAAAAAACGCCAGTTTCCCAAAGAACGAATCTTGCGATAACGCAAAATTTGTAGTTTTGTGCCGTTTTCTAAATCGTTCGTTTCTCCTCGTTATACGTGGCCCGCACAAAGCGCGGCCACAACATGACGAAGTAAGAACCACAAGCGCTGGGATTGCAGTCTTCTTTTTTGCCTTTGCCATGTCGTGATTTTCGTGCGCCGTCGCCGGTCCCCCGAACCAGCGTTGTCAGGGATCGGTTGGCGCTGACCCTGGCTTGGCCAGGCCGCGCCTTTTCCATAGCAGGTAGATGGCGGGATAGACCAGCAGTTCCATCAGGAAGGAGGTGAAGAGTCCGCCGACCATGGGCGCGGCGACTCGCTTCATCAGATCGGCGCCGGTTCCCGCGGACCACATGATGGGCATCAGACCCATGGAGGCGGCGGCCACCGTCATCAACTTGGGGCGGATGCGTTTGACGGCGCCGTGGATGATCGCTTCATGCAGGTCGGCCATGTTGCGCAGGAGTCCCTTTTTCTTCGCGTCTTCGTACGACAGGTCGAGGAAAAGCAGCATAAACACGCCGGTTTCGGCGTCGAGGCCCATCAGCGCGATCATGCCGACCCAGGCGGCAATGGAGATGTTGTAGCCCAGGATGAACATGAACCAGACCGCCCCAACAACCGAGAACGGCACCGCCATCATCACAACCGTCGCCTTGAAGACCGACTTGGTGTTCATGTACAGCAGCAGGAAGATCAGCAGAATCGTGACGGGAATCACCACCTTCAATCTTTCGCGCACTCGCATCATGTTCTCGTACTGCCCGCTCCAGGCGAGGGTATAGCCTGTCGGCAGTTTCAGACCCTTGGCGACAGCCGCCTTGGCGTCCGCCACGTAGCTGCCCACGTCCCGTCCGGAGATGTCCACGTAAACGTATCCCGCGAGCATGCCGTTTTCGTCGCGGATCATCGCCGGTCCATTCGCTAAAGAAATCTCCGCCAACTCCGACAAGGGTATCTGGATGACGCGGTCTTGGCCGCCGCCGGCGCCGGCTCCACCCATTCCAGCCGAAGCGCCGCCCGCGGGATCGTTCCCCATGCCGCGGGCAGTCACCAGAACGCGCCGGAGCTGGTCGAGGTTGGCGCGCAAGTCGCGCGGATACCGAAGGTTGATGCTATAGCGCTCGCGACCCTCGATCGTGGTCGTGATATTCTCGCCGCCGATCGCGCTCATGATCACGCCATGAAGATCGTCGATCGTCAGGCCGTAGCGGCCCAACACCTTGCGGTCGGGCTTGATGTCCACGAAGAAGCCGCCCGAAGCGCGCTCGGCGAAAACGCTGCGCGTCCCCGGCACGGCCCGTAGCGCACTTTCGATCTGCTCGCCTATCCGCTGGATCTCGTCGAGGTTCGATCCGAAGATCTTGATGCCGATAGGGGTGCGCACGCCGGTGGTCAGCATGTCGATGCGCCCCTTGATGGGCATCGTCCAGGCGTTGACGGATCCGGGTATCTGCACGGCCCTGTCCATGTCGTTGATCAAGTCTTCCCATGAGATGTGTTCCGGCCAGACGTGGCCCAGGACGTAGCGGAATGGTCTCGGCCAGCGGGAAAAGAAACGGGGCTTGGGCCGCCAATCTTCCATGGGCTTGAGGACGATGGTGGTTTCCATCATGGAAAACGGCGCTGGATCCGTGGAGCTATCGATACGGCCCGCCTTTCCAAAGACCGATACGACCTCTGGGAACGAGCGGATGATCCGGTCCTGCGTTTCCATCAGCCGTTGCGCCTCGGTCACCGAAATACCGGGCAACGTCGTGGGCATGTAAAGGATCGTGCCTTCGTTCAGCGGCGGCATGAATTCGCTGCCGAGTTTCAGGTAAACCGGCACGGTGCTGCCCACCACCGCCAGGGCCAGCGCGATGACCGTTTTCGGGTGGCGCAGCACCAGGCGGCACGGATTCTCATACAACCAGAACAGAACGCGGCTGACCGGGTGTTTTTCTTCCGGGTAGTACTTGCCGACGAACAGCGCGTTCATAACGCCCGACAGGGGCCGGAAACGGAACCGGAACGGTTTCATCCGCACGAAGAGCATTCGCACCGCCGGGTCAAGCGTTACGGCAAGAAAGGCGGCCAAACCGATCACCAGAGTCTTTGTGTAAGCCAATGGCCGGAAGAGCCGCCCTTCCTGATCGATCAACGTGAAAACGGGCAGGAACGAAACTGCTATGACGAGCAGCGAGAAGAATACCGAGGGCGCCACTTCCTTGATCGCCTGCAGAAGGACCTCCCGATAGTCCCCCTGCTGGCCAGTTTCCTGCCAGACTTCCAGCTTCTTGTATGCATTCTCGACTTCGACGATGGCCCCATCCACAAGAACCCCGATCGAAATCGCGATTCCCGCCAGGCTCATGATGTTGGAGCTGATACCCATGAAGTACATCGGGATGAAGCCCAGCACCACCGAGATCGGAATCGTGACAATCGGCACGCTTGCCGAGGGCAAGTGGAAGAGGAAGAACATGATGACAAGGCTCACTATGACCATCTCGACAATCAGTTCTTCCTTGAGATTATCGATCGACTTCTGGATCAACTCGGATCGGTCGTATGTGATTACGGCATTGACGCCCTCTGGCATCGACGGCTTGATATCCTCCAGCTTCGCCTTCACCCGCTTGATTACGTTGAGGGCGTTCTCGCCATGCCGCATCACCACCACGCCGCCTACCGTGTCCCCCTTGCCATCAAGGTCGGAGACGCCGCGGCGGATTTGCGGCCCGGTCTCAATCGTCGCCACCTCGCCCAGGAGCACCGGGGTGCCGTTCCTGCCCTGCTTAACTGGCACGTCCGCCAGGGCGCCAGTGTCCTGAACGTAGCCCCGGCCCCGCACCATGTACTCGCGACCGCTCCACTCGATTAGTCGGCCGCCAACCTCGTTGTTACTCCTGCGGATGGCGTCGCTCACCTCCATCACCGAGAGGCCAAAGCTCTGAAGCTTCGCGGGATCGATCGTCACCTGATATTGTTTTTGGAAGCCGCCGATGCCCGCCACCTCCGAGACGCCTGGAACGCTCTGAATTGCATAACGCAAATACCAGTCCTGGTAAGTTCGCAACTCGGCCGCGCTGTGTTTGCCGCTCTTGTCAACAAGTGCGTATTGGAATACCCAACCCACACCCGTGGCATCCGGTCCGAGTTCCGGCTTGATGCCCGCCGGAAGGTTTCCCGAGATCTTCTGCAGATATTCGAGAACCCGGGTGCGCGCCCAGTAGATGTCGGTGCCGTCCTGAAAAATGACGTAGACGTAACTGAACCCGAAATCGCTAAAGCCGCGGATGGCTTTCACCTTTGGCGCCCCCAGCAAGGCCGTGATGATGGGGTAAGTGACCTGGTCCTCCATGATGTCCGGACTGCGATCCCACTTGGTGTAGACAATGACCTGCGTGTCGCTCAGGTCCGGGATCGCGTCGAGCGGAATGTTCTTCATCGCGAAAATCGCGTACGCGACCGCCGCCGCTATCAGCGCGATCACAAGGAAGCGGTTGCGACCGCTGAACTCGATAACGCGGTGTATCAGTGTCCGTTGATCGGAAGATTCGCCGACTTTCATGGATCACTTTCCCGTAACGGCTTCGATGGCGGCTTTGATCGAGGATTCGGAATCGATAAGGAAATTCGCGGAGGTCACCACCCGGTCCCCCGCCTCGAGGCCGACAAGGATTTCGAGCCATCCGTCGCTGCGCGCGCCGATCTTGACCTCTGTCGGGACAAGCCGCCCGTCGCCGGTGTCGCGAAATGCATAGTCGTGTTCGCCCGTCTGCATGACGGCCGTAGCCGGCGCCGCCACCCTCTCGCCCAGGTCGTAGGACAAGCGGGCCACCCCGTACATCTCGGGCTTCAAGAGCAGATCGGGGTTCGGAACCTGCATACGGACTCTGACCGTGCGAGTCCCCGCGTCCAGTACCGGCGACACGAAGCTAACTCGACCGGTAAACTCCTTATCCGGCGCCGCCGAAAGCGTCAATTTCACCGGCATGCCTGTTTTCACGTAGGGCATGTCGGACTGGAAGATATCGGCGTCCGCCCAGACGTCCGAAAGGTTTCCCAGCACCAGTAGTTGTTCGCCGGCCATGACCTTGTGGCCCGCGGAAATGTTCCGCTCCATGATCCAGCCGCTGGCGGGCGCGAAGAGGGTGATCACGCGCTCGGGCTTCCCGCTCTTCTCCAAGCGGTCGATCTGTTCATCGGTAATGTCCCAAAGTTGGAGCCTCTTCCTCGCCGCCGCCGCCAGTTCCGCATTGTCTTTCACAACGTTCAGGTATTCCTGTTGAGCCGACACCAGCATCGGGCTGTAAACGGTCAGCAACGGTTCCCCCTCCTTCACGAACTCCCCGGTGGTGGCGGTGAAGAGTTTCTCCACGTAACCGTCGACCTTCACCGTCACATGGTACAGTCGCCTCTCGTCCGGGACAATTCGCGCCGAAGTGCGGATTTCACGGGCAAGTTTGCGCTTCTCCACCGTCCCGAGGGTGAGGCCCATGCGCTCGCGTGCCGCCGGCGTGATGGAAACGGTTGCGAGCCCGGTGGGCGTCTTCTCGCCGCCTGTCGTCACATCGAACGGCGCCATGTCCATGCCCATCGAGTCCTTCCCCGGCTTATCGCTGACTTCATTGGGGTTCATCGTGGACCGGTACATGCGCTTCGTATTTGGCGCGGTCGACTCGGCCGGCTTTCCCTCATCCACCGGCACAAGCTTCATCCCGCATATCGGACAATCGCCAGGCTTGTCGGAGACCACCGTTGGGTGCATCGGGCAGTGGTACTGCACGGCCGCACCGTGTTCCTTGCGAGCGCAACCGGCGGGGAGCGTGACGGCGCCTGCCGCCATGCCCAGAGCCGCCACCAGGACCGGTATCGGGAATCTCATTTGACCATCTCCCCTGCTTTTACGTTTGATGTCAAATCGGCTCCAACGGCTCGCTCCAGACGGGCGAACTCCATGCCGAGAGCTCCCATCGCCATGGCAGCCATGACACGTACACTCAGCAGAAACCGCTGGCTTTCGAGAAGATCCATGAAATCGACCTTTCCGGTCCGATAGCCGGCTTCGCTGGCCTTGAAGCGCGCCTCGGCTTGGGGTATGAGTTCGGTGCGATAAAGGTCCAGACTGCGGCGGGCCGTCTGGAGTTTGAAAGAGGCATCCTGCAGGTCGAGCGCACTTTGGCGTTCCGCGCCCTCGCGCGCCGCCTGGCTGGATGCCCGCATCTTTTCCGCTTCGCGGATACCAGCCCGGTACTTCGAAGTCCGCAACGGAAGCTCCACGCCGACGGTGAACATGAGCATGTTGTCACCATTCGCGATGTCGCGGTATTCCAGACCGAGTTTGTAGTCCGGCATGGATTCCTTCGCCATCAACTTACCTTCAAGTCGATATCGTTCGATCTGCGCCTGCGCCGCCCGGACCTCGGGACGGTTCGTCGCCGCAAGCGCAAAGAGGGTCTCGAGGTCGCCGTTAAAACCGGTTGCCGGCGGGGTCACGGCCGCGCCCAACGGACAGTCCGCCCGACGGTTGAAAAACGTGTTCAACTTCGCTTTGAGCATGCTTTCCTGGGCCAGCAATTCCAAACGTTTCTGTTTCAGCATCGTGATTTCCGTTTGCGCCTTGAGCACGTCCACTTGCGTTCGTTCACCGGTGGCATACATGGTTTCGGCGATTTTTTCCATGCGCCGGATGACCGCTTCCTCGTCCCATGTGATCGCGATGACGCTTTGCACCGCAAAAAGGCCGTAGTAACTTTCTTTGACCATCGTCACCACTTCCCGCGTCATGGAATCGAGTTCTTGCCGCATGCCCTCGGCGTCTTTAGCCGCGATCCCTTTCCGCAAGGCGCGCTTGCCGAACCAGGGAAACTCCTGCTGCAGCATGAAGCGCTTCTCGTTCGTGTCGGGCCACTTGCCGCCGTCAGGCGCGTCCATGCCGCTGTAGGTGAACATCGGATTGGGCAACGACCCGGCCTGGGTGGGCCGCTCCCGCATCGCTTCGAGCTTGGCCTTCATGCTCTGGAGTTGGGCGTTCGACCGCATCGCGTCCTGCACCGCCCGGTCGAGCGTGAGATTGGCCGCTGCCGGCGCGCCGGCAGGTTCGTCAGCCCCGCCGGCCGCCTGTGCCCAAAGTCCGCCGCTCACGGCCACCACCGCTGCGCCCGCCAGAACTCCACCGAACCAAACCGACCGTTTCATGGTCCGCCCCCTTCCTGAGTCACTCGAAACGACTTACTGTAATACGTACGCATCTAGAGACCGGTCCGCTATCAGGTTTATCCCCAGTTGCTGCCGCTAAATCCCCGATGCACCTCTCGCCCTTGACCGCCACCCTTATTTCTTCGATGGCGTCTTGTCTAACGTGCCCCCAAGCTTCTCCAGCTTGGCGATGTATGTCGCCGGATCCTTTTCGACTTCCGGCAGACACATTTTGCAGCAGACGTAGATTCGCTTCCCTTTGTAGTCAACATAGAGGTCCTTGTTGATCTTGACGCCCGTGATCTGGCACGCCGTCTGCGCTTTCGCCGTCACTTCATTCGTAGCCGTCGCGGCCGGTGGCGCCGTCTGCCCCTCCTCCGCTCGCACCACCAGGCCGGCGCTGCCCCATACCGCCGCCAACGCGATCGCCAATACCGTCGTTTTCATGCGCACTCCTTTCTCCCTTATTGGCTCGCAGGCTCCGTAGTTCAGGGTTGTCACGAACGGCCATCGCATTCCGCGCTGCCCGCCGCCTTCTGGATCGCGTGAATCAAATCATCTGTTTTCAGCCCCGCAGTGTCAACCCCCAGATTCATGGCTTTCTCCGCAATCTCCTTCATCTTCATTGATGATTCTCACTCGGTCGCGTTATTACCACAGTGTTCAGCCACTGGCTGCACTTATCCCTCGTGTCTAACTATTACTTAAACGTCGAATCCGACAAAAACCCTCGGACAAATGTCATTGGTCAGCGTCAACTTCTTTACGCTTCCGACTATAGCCGCGATCCCCTGCTGGGCTGCGTTGCGCCTGATCATGTCCTATTCCGGCGAGATTCGTTCCAGTGATTGCCAATGTAGCGAATGGCCTCCTCCACATTGAGTTCTCGAGTACTGTTGCCTGTTCTGATGAAGAACCGGCGATCCGCGTTGTCGCGCAGGTACACAGGATTCACCGCCGCCTCCACTTGAATCCTGCATACCCGCTCGTCACCGCATGCATGAAACACGATGTGCGCGAGCGAACAGACGTGCGTGCCGAGGGAAGAGGAGACCAGTTGCATCACGCACTGCTCGAAACCATCCTCGTCCTTCCGCTTCAATGTGGCCAGGTCCTCATCCAGACCGGCTGGTTGCCCTCTGTCATCAACGCCAATGACCAAGGTACCGCCCGCTCCATTGGCGAAGGCGGCGATAGTCTTCACCACAGCTTGCTCCATGGCCTTGTTCACTTTCCCCAGTTGCCGATCCCACCGCAGCGAGGACTTGAACTCTGTGGTTTCGTTTTCACCCAGTCGCAGCAGTGTCTCGAGATCGCGGCCAAGCGCCATCTCATTCTTGGCGATCACCAGCCCTTGTTTCGACAGCATCCGAGAGAACATGCCAGCTAGGCCGCCCAGCCCCGCCCCCAGAAGGAGGAAGAAAACACCCATCGGTCCCATGCTCGGGCGAAACGCATGACCGATCCGTTCCAGTACTGCCGTCAACACCGACTGACCGCCCGCCCCCAACGGCGGGGCGAACTCGAACATGTAGATCACCATCGTTACCGGGTGCAGAAGTCCGTAGCCGAGCACGGCGCCACCCAGGACATAGGCAAGCATCGCCCACCGGCGCCCTCCTCCTGGCGCCACGGTACCCGTCCACTTGTCAGGAATGTCAGCATCCAACTTGCGCAGTCTGCGGCTGACTTCACGTCCCATGTTCATCTGCAACATGGCGTAGCTCGTCGCGTCGATCTTGTAGACCTGGTGCATAAGCGTCGCGGGAATCTCGATGGCCGTGCACTCCGTCAGAGCCCGGACCGATGCCGCCCGCGGGCACAGATCAATCAACTCCAACTCGCCAAAGCAATCGCCTGGCCCCAGACGCCTCAATTCGTACTCTTGGCCTTGTGTCGTCTTGATCACTGCTACCTGTCCCTCAACCAGCACGAACATGGATTTTGCCCGGTCATTCTCCCGGAAGAAGAGACCGCCCTTGCGAACCGACACGGTCTCCGCACGCTCTAGAATGTGCTGGAGCGCCCTGTCACTGACACCCCCAAAGACAGGAATGCGCTCCAGCATGCCCATGATCCTAGCCGTGTCTCGCGTCGTCTGCATCGGCGATACGTTTGCAGGGAGTCTGCTACTTCTTCTCCACCAGATTCATGCCGCACTTAGGGCACTTGCCAGGTTTGTCCGCGGCGACTTCGGGATGCATCGGACACGTGTAGATTGTAGCGATGGCCGTGACTGTCGAGGGGTATTGTGCCGCAATGGTCTTGAGGATGCCCTGCAGTTTGGTGAAACTCACCGCGGTGGCCGCCTGATCGTTTGCGTCACCGGCCTTGTCGAGGCGATCAGCCAGGTCCACAACGTACTTGGCGTTCGTCTTGACCTTGGCCAGTTTGTCGGCCGGAAGATCCGCCGACTTGCCCGGCAGAGCGTTGACCAGGTCGCGGATCGCAAAAGCAAACTCGTGAACCTTGTCGAGTTTCTTCTCCGCAACGAGTTTGCCCAAGGCCGTCTCATGGGTCAGGACGGCCTGCCAGATGCCGGCGGCTGTAGCGGGAATCTCCGTCTTCATTTCTTTTTCGCCCTCTTTTTCCGCTCGCCCCGCACCGGGCAGCCCGAGAACGATTACCGCCACGCTCAACACTCCAATCGCGATCATATGCCTACTCATTGGACTTCTCCTTCTACGGCTGGGTTATTGATTCGGAAGCCGGTTGGGCAGCCGCCACCTTCTCCGCTTCCAACTTCCGTTCACGTCGTTCGCGTACCTCCTCGATTCTGTTATACAGCGTTGGGATCACGATCATATTCAGAAACGTCGATGTGACCAGTCCTCCCAGAATCACATGTGCCAGGGGGCGTTCCAATTCTTTGCCGGTCGCCTCGCCCCATAGCAGCGGAACCAGCCCCAGCGCCGCCGTCGCCGCCGTCATCAGTACGGGGTTGAGCCGGTCCAGCGATCCCTCCACGACTGTTTCCCGCAGCGACTTGCCTTCCTTGCGGAGTTGGTTGTAGTGGCTCATCAGGATGATGCCGTTACGCGAAGCAATGCCGAACAGGCTGATGAACCCAATCATCGCCGGCACACTCAAGTCGCGGCCCGTGAAATAGATGGCGATGACTCCGCCGATAAGCGCCAGGGGGAGATTGACCATGACGAGCAATGCCTCGCGGGTCGTTCCGAACGCTTGATAGAGCATCAGGAAGATGCCGACGATCACGCCAATGCCGAACAGCAACAGGACCCGTTGGGCCTGTTGCTGGCTCTCGAACTGCCCGCCGTATTGGATGAAGTAACCGCGGGGCAGTTTTGGCACAATCTGTTCGCCGATCTTCGACTGGGCCTCGGCAATCAGACCGTTGAGATCGCGTCCTGCGACATTGCATGAGACAACAATCCGCCGCTGCACGTCTTCGCGGTTGATGAAGTAGGGGCGCTGCTCGAACTCCACATCGGCCACTTGCCGCAAGGGAACCTTGGCGTCTCCGTTCGGAGCCAGCGCGGGCGCATCAACCAGGATGTTCCGGATCGACGCGATGTCGTTGTGGGCGGAATCCTGCAGCCTGACGTACAAATCGAACGATTTTCGGCCTTCGAGGACTTGCGACACCGTGATGCCGTTGAGAAGAGTCTCGACAGTTTCGGTTAAATCACCGACGGTAAGGCCGTAGCGGCTGGCCTTCTCACGGTCCACCTTGATGATGAGTTGAGGCACATCGATCTGTTGTTCCAGCGACAAATCCTCAACACCGCGCACGGTTTGCATGACGCGCAAGACGCTTTGGCCCTGCTGGCGCAGCACAGCCAAATCGTCGCCGTAAATCTTGATCGCCACCTGGGCGCGGATCCCCGAAAGAATCTCGTCGAAGCGGTGGGCGATGAACTGGCCGATGTTGAAGACCGTCCCGGGGACCTCAGCAAGGTCGGCCCTGATGCGGCGGAGCAATTCATCGGGCGGCATCTTCTTGTCACGGTCATAGTCCAACTTCACATCGAACTCGCTGAAGTTCGGCGGCTGCGCGTCCTCGTCCAGTTCGCTGCGGCCTGCGCGCTGGGAAATTGAGACGACCTGGGGATACCTCAGTAGCTTCTGTCGCACGAGATACCCGAGGCGCATCGATTCGTCGAGCGACGTTCCCGGCAGGGTGCTCATGGCGACGATGAAATTACCCTCGTGGAACTCGGGCAGGAATGATCGGCCGAAGCTCGTGAGAACCGCTATGGCCACGCCGACCAGGACCAAGGCGGCAGCCACGACGGGCCAAACGTGGCGTAGTGTAAGGTGAAGCAACGCGGCGTAGCCTCTTTTCAGACCCCGCGCCACGATGCTCTCCCGTAATTCCTTCCGGGTGTTCCCGAGCAACATGTAGCACAACGCAGGCGTGACGGTCACAGCAACGATCAACGAGCAGATCAACGAGGCGAGGTAGGCGACTCCCAGCGGCGTGAAGATGCGGCCTTCCAGCCCCGACAGGAAGAAGATCGGCAGGAAGACGATCGCCACGATGTAGGTGGCATAGACAACGGAATTCCTGATTTCCGCTGTAGCCTCGAACACAACATCCAGCACGGGTTTGGGATCTGCCGACTGACGGTTCAACCGGAGCCGGCGGAAACAGTTCTCCACTCCTATGATGGCGTCGTCCACCACCTCGCCGATGGCAATCGCCAGACCGCCGATCGTCATCGCGTTCAGGCTCACCCCGAACCCCTTCAGCACCATCACGCCCGCCAGCAGGGACGCCGGCATGGAGAGAAAACTGATGAACGAGGCGCGGAAGTTCATCAGAAAAACGAACAACACCACGGTCACGATGATCCCGCCCTCGATCAAGGCCCTCTTGAGATTGCGGATCGAGCCCTCGATGAAGTCGGCTTGGCGGAACACCTGGGCATTCATCTTCACATCGGCCGGCAATTGCGCCCGGATGTCTCTCAAGGCAGCTTCGACCTTGTAGGTGGTGGCGAGCGTGTCCGCGCCATACGCCTTCGAGATCGTCCCGATGACGGCGTTCTTCAGGTTCATGGCGCCGTCGCCGCGCTTGATTTCCCCGCCAAAGCCGGCGTCGGCCACATTGCGGACGTAGATCGGCGTGCCACCGACGAAACGGATAATGGTGTTGCGGACATCGTCCAGCGAGGTGATTCGGGCCACACCCGTAACGATATACTCCTGGCTGGGGGCTTGGAGGAATGCTCCCGGAACGTTGATGTTGGATTTCTCCAGCGCCCCGCGTACCTCGGCCACGCTGACGTGATAGGCCCGCATGCGGTCGGGATCCAGCCGCACCTGGTATTGCTTGACCTCGCCGCCGATGGAAACGACGGACGCAACTCCGCCAAGCGCCAGAATCCGCGGCGCAATCTGCCAGTCGGACAGAGTGCGCAGGTCCATCGGCGACCGCGTGTCGCTCTCCAGACTGTACTTGATCATCCAGCCGACGGCCGACGTGATCGGCAACATGACGGGAGCATGGGTGCCGGCCGGGAAGCGTTCGCGAACGGACTGGATGCGCTCGTTCACCAACTGTCTGGCGACATAGACGTCGGTTCCCCAACGGAACACGATGACCACCGTTGAGAGGCCGACCGTGGACTGCGAACGCACCTTGTCCACGCCAGGAGTGCCGTTTACCGCGCTTTCGATCGGGAAGGTAATCAGCGACTCCACGTCATTGGGAGCCAGCCCGGGCGATTCGGTCTGGACCACGACCTGCGGAGGCGCGAACTCCGGAAAGACATCCACGGGCATGCGCATGGTCGTGTACGAAGCGGCCACGAGAAAGGCCGCCAGTCCGACCACAACAAGGAGCCGGTTCTTCAACGACCATGCGATGAGTCTGTTGAACATGAGATGCTCCCACCTCAAACCGTTAGTCTTTGGCGGTCGGCTTCTTGCCGCCCGTCAGCCACGTCGTGTACACTTCCCGTTTGCCATCCGTGACGACGATATCATCCGGCACCAGGCCATCTTTGATCTCCACAAAACGATCGTCGGCAACCCCTGTCACCACATCCACGCGGTCGAACTGATCGGCGGTCTTGACGAAAACAAACTGCTCGCCACCTTCTTCCATAATGGCGTCTTTGGGTACGGTCAAAACAGATTCATTGTGCGCGAGGACGACGGCTACTTTCGCGAACATATCAGGTTTGAGTTTCCAGTCGGGGTTGTTGACCGCGATCCAAACCGGCAGTGTTCGCTTCTCCGGGTCAAGTTCCAGGCCAACGTAGGCGATCTTGCCTTCAAAGTTGTTGGTCGGGTACCCCAAGACGCGAATGCGGGTTTCCTGGCCCAGACTTATCTTCCCCACGTCCTCTTCATACACATCCGCTTCAACGATCACCTTCAACAGGTCGATGATATGAAAAAGCTCCTTGTTCGGCTCCACAGATTCGCCGAGGGTCACACTCCGGTCGTTGATCATGCCGCTGACCGTTGCCTCGATCATGACCATCGGGGGAGGATTGCCGATCTGCCGCGATTGGATCTCCGCCAGTTTCTGGCCTTTCTCAACCCGGTCGCCGACCTTGGCATAAAGCTGCTCGATACGGCCGTCGATGCGGCTGCTGACGTGAGCGTGCATGTTGGGGTCCAGTTTGACTTTGCCGTTGAGCATCAGAACACTGTCTATGTCACGCGGCTCGGCTTTCGTTGTCTTCAGACCAATGGCCGCCTGCTGTTCTGCCGTGAGCTTCACGGGGCCGGAGGCACCGCCGCCAACCTCAATCGCCCCGCCGTGCGCAAGAAGACGTTGAGGCCCGAGTAGACAGAATGCAACGTACACAAGGACCGGGAAAGGGACCGTGCGGATGTTCATGGACTCTTCTCCTTCTGTGAACTGCCGGATTGACTTGCTGAGGGGAAGACCCCCGCGGCTATGTCCAGGTCGATCACCGCGAGTTGGTACTCACGCATCGTGTCGATGTATCCCGACTTGAGTTCGGCAAATTGCTGGCGAGTTTGAATGACCTCGACAATGCCGACCTGGCCCTGTCGGTACCCGTTCTCTACCAGTTTCACATTCTCTTCGGCTTGTTTGAGAATGCCTGCGGCATAGGCATCCAAAAGTGGAGCGAGCGTCTCGATGCGATTACGCGCGTCCGCCAACTCCTGTTTGATTTGAAGTCTCAACGCCTCAACTGATTGTTCCGCGCGACTTTGGGCGGCAATCGTCTCGCGTATGCGCCCTTGTTTGCGGTCGAAGAGGGGAAGAGGAATGGTCAAACCGACGGCTACGAAACGACTCACACCTTGAGGCGGAGCGCCGTCCACGACGGTCTTCTCCTGCTCGTAGCCCACGCCGACTCGCCAATCCTCGAATCGCTCGGCTTTGGCCAGCCGCTCTTCGGCTCTGGCGGCCGAGATATCCAACTGGACTGCCGCATAATCAGGGCGCTTCTTCAGCGCGCTCTCCAGCGTCAGCGAGGGAATGTTGTTCGTCGGAAGCAAAACAGCCAGATCACCGGCCGGAGTGAAACCCAGGTCGGGCGACCGTCCCATCAGCCGGTTCAACTCCAGCACCCGGCTTCGCCGCTGGGTGTCCAGAAGCGTCTTGCGCTGGCGGGCCTGCATTAGAGTAATTCGGACAGCATTTACGTCCTTCTCTGAGACCTGCGCGGCCTTCAAGGCTCCGTTAACCGCCTCAAGCAGGTCCTCGTTCAGCCCAACCAAGAACTTTTGGAGGCTAATCTGTTGCTCCAGAGCGAGCAACTCGGTGAACGCGCGCCGCACGTCTCGAATGATAAGGCGCTCCCGATCGGCCAACGCCGCCACCGCGCGGTCTATCTCCACCTGAGCCACCGCCCGGCCCGCGCCAATTCTGCCGCTGACACTGAAAGGCTGGTTGAGGCGTGCGCTAACGCCATATTCGCCATGGTTGTTGAAGGCATCGTCCGAACGGCCCTGGATATCTATCTCAGGATTCGGCCACAATGAGGCCTGCTGCAAGCGCGCTCGGACTTCCTCGACGCGCACCCTCGCCGCCGCAAGATCCCGGTTGCCGGCCAAGGCGATCTGAACGGTCGCCTCCGCCGTCATCGTCTGCGGCGCCGATTCGGCAATCGCCGGCGAATGTCCCAGCGCTGCCCAGACCAGCGCCGCCACAAACAAGGTTGTCTTCATCCGTTCGACTTTCCCTCTTCGTGCATGCCTCGGTAGGCAGGCAAGCGCACCGTGATCCGTCGGCTCGCCCTTAGTTTATCCGCGCCCTTATTCGCGGCGAACTGACTACGGCCTATCGAAGCACGCCTTCGATGGCCTGAAGCGCGGCTGACGCATCCCGCCCCTCGGCGCTGAACGTGAGATCTGCGGTGGACGCGATCGCCAGAGACATCACGCCCATGAAACTGGTCACGCTGACCACTTTCCTGCCTATCCTCAAGCTGATGTCAGCGTCGTACTGCATTGCCGTACTGACCAGCCGCGTCACCGCAAATGCATTCAGCCCCGCTGTGGTCCGAACAACTAGCTCGGCTTTTTCTTTGCCGATCATGGTGCTTTTGCGAGCTAACGTGTGGCGCCGATCGCGTCCATCTTCCCTCGCAACGCGCGTCCTCTTCGCCACATGGATTCTCACTGCTTCAGGCATGCGTCACGCGACAGAAACGTCCCGCCGCCGTCACGATCCATGCTGTATTTTTCATTTGTGTCTCCTCGCTTGCGCTGTTGTTTAATCTGACATCTGCAAAATCGTTGTCAATGGTGTGAAACCCTGTTTTTCGCTTCTACTTACAGCAGCCGCCGCTTTTCATTGACGGATTACTGCCTTGAGCGGAAGCCTCCGCGTTGGTCGTCGATGCCAGCGTCTGGGCGGCTGCGGGCGTCTTGTCGAGCGTGATACCTTCCTTCTCCATCTTGGCGATGTGCTTAGCCGGGTCCTTCTTAAACGTTGCCGGGCAACCTCCGCAGCAGAAGTAGACGCGCTTACCGTTGGCGTCGGCGAAGATGTTCGTGTTCACCTGCCCGCCCATAATCGGGCACACCGTCTGCTTCTTGACAGCCGGCGCCACTGCCGCATTGCCGGCCGGCTGGTTATCCTGCGCCCCCGCAAGTCCGACCGCGATCAACATGATCACAGTACCCGCAACTACCGTCGCTAACTTCATCTGCATTCCCTTTCTGAGGACTCAGTCCTCGCTTCGATTGTACCTGCACCCTTTCAACCTACGTCAGTGGCAACCGCCGCCCGTATGTCCTGCGGACGCCGGATATTCCGCCTTCTGATCGCTCTCCATCGAGGCACAGCCCGCGATGGCAATTGCCACCGCCGCCGTCATAATCCATCTCGATATTTTCATCTGTATCTCCCTCGCTTATTTATTCGTTACCCTTTTTTATTCGCGCCACAAAGACCGTCTATCACATACGCCGCCCAGCCGTCTATAGGGTGATACCCTACTTTTAGCGGCCGCCAACCTTATAGATTTTCTCCCGCCTCCTCCTAACGGCCATTCACCGCCTTGCTATCGCAACTCCGACACATGCATCTCGAAATCATGGCATCGAAACGCTTCCTTTGCTCCGCGTTCAGAACAAGTCGCAACTGGCGGATGTGATCCAGCGTGGCGCGCTCGCTTTCTTCATAGGCGCGGCACATTTCCGCCAGGACGCCCTCCGTTTGCGCCGTGCCGTTCGTTTCGCGGGCCAGCGCCTGGCCCAGACGCGCCCGAGCCGCGCAATGCAGCGCGCAACACTCGTTCAATTTTACGCCCAGTGCGGCATGAAGATTCTTTATGGCGCCGGCCTGCGTGTCGCTGAGTCCAAGTTCCCGGGTCAGGAAGGATAGATCCCGCAGACGGTCGAGCGATGGACCTGGCCGACCGCAATAAGTGTTCCTCGCGATTCCATACGCCACCAGACACGCCGCCACGGCCGCGACCAAAGGGACGATCCATTTGCGGCTCATCGAGTTCCTCCTGTCACCATCGCGAGATAAGAACCTGAGAGCGTCTGCGAACTCAGCAACGGCAGATCGTTCTGGCGACGATCTCGCGCCCCCGGTATTGAAAACGCCAACCCAATGCCAATCGCTATGCCGGCCGCGGCGGCCAGCGCATTCGCCCAAACCGGGCGCGGAACAAACCATTCGCGCAAAAGTTCGATGACCGGCAAACGCCGTTGTTCGGGCACGGAAGCGCTGCGAATCCTCCTCCAGACCGCCACTTCGAAGCCGGACGACGGTTCCCAGCCCTTCCACTCGCGCAACAAGGCGCTCAAACGCTCGTCCCCCGCCCGCGCCCGGCCATCTCCCAAGTTGAATCGTCCCGCAAACATGCCCTCTCCTCCGTTGCACTCTATTAGATGTAACGCCGTAAACGGCAAAAACCCTCGCTTACTTATTCGAGCAGGTTCCGCAGGCGCTCGCGCAGGATGTGTTTGGCGCGATAGAGGCGTGCTTCCACCGATTTCAGCGAACAATTCAGGACGGCGGCGATTTCGGCGTAGGAACGGTCCTCGTATTCGGAAAGAATCAGGGCGGTGCGTTGATCTTCGGGCAGGAGCGCCACGGCGGCGGCGATTTTTTGGGCGGTTTCACTGCCGACCGACTGCTCGTGCGCCGTTCGCACAGCGCCCGCCAGCATGGCGCCGTTCTCTTCCAGCGCGGACAGCGACTCGGTGGGATGCCGTTTGCGCCGCCGCAGCGAGTCCAGCGCCGCATTGCGGGCCACTTGAAACAGCCAGGTCGAGAACTGCGCGGTGGTCCGATGAAAAGCAGGCTTGCGGATGGTCCTGTAAGCGTCCACAAAGACCTCCTGCGCCACGTCCTCCGCCTCAGAAGCGTCGCCGATCATACGATAGACAAAGTTTATAACCGGAAGTTTGTAACGGCCCATGAGCGCGTCAAAAGCACGGTCATCCCCGGCCTTGGCCTGCTCCACCAGATTCCAGTCTGTCGGCGCTTCCGGCATGGTCTATCCCGTGCCGGCTGCGCAGGCGCGCCGGACTCGCCTTGCGATAATCGGCGACTGCATGAAGTTGGACATCACGGTTCCGTGGTTTCGCTTTTTTCCGTCCCCGCCGCGTCGCACTGTTCGGAAGCGGGGCATGATTTCGTTCCACAGCCGCTGCAGCCGTCCTGTTTGCCGGTCAAAGTGCGGTAAAAGGATCTTGCCGCCAGAAAGAGCACCACACCCACAATCAGGCATACGATGACGATTTCGAGCATGACGATTACTCCTATCGGACGCCAATCCCAAGCATGCTGCCGGCCTGGAAAACCAGCATGGTCAGCAGATACGCCATGACCGTCAGTCCAAACAGTTGGAACAGCGCCCATTTCCAGGAATTACTCTCGCGTTTCGTCACGGCAATCGTCGCCATGCAGGGGGCCGAGATCAGCATAAAGAGCATGACGCAGAATCCGACCAGCGGCGAGTAGTTGGCGCGCAGTTTTTCGCGCAAGGTCTCCGATTTCGCGCCGTCCGCGCCGACGGAGTAGACGATGCCCATCTGCGCGACAAAGACTTCCTTCGCCGCCAGCGCTCCGATCATGGCCGTGCCGATCCGCCAGTCGAAGCCCAGCGGCTTGATGAAGGGTTCGATGGCGTGCCCGACCCGTCCGGCCACCGTATGCGACAATTCGGCCGCCCGCCGTTCCTCGGGCGAGGCATGCGGGCCGGACGTTTGCATCCTTGGAAAACTGGTCAGCGCCCAGAGGACGATCGAGATGCCGAGAATGATCGTGCCCGCCTTTTTCAAATAAAGCCCGGCGCGCTCCCACATGTGAATCAACATCCCCTTGACCGTGGGCATGCGATAAGGCGGCAGTTCCATCACAAACGGCACCGAAGCGCCCTTGAACAAGGTCGAGCGCAAAAGTTTGGCGCAGACGATCGCCAGCACGATGCCGATTACATAGACGATCCAGAGCATGGGCGCCCGCCAGGCCTCCGGGAAGAAGGCCGGAATGATCAGCGCGTAGATCGGCAGCCTGGCCCCGCAACTGACCAGCGGAATGACCAGCATGGTCGTGAGCCGGTCGCGCTGGTTCTCCAGCGTCCGGGTCGCCATGATGGCGGGCACCGAACAGCCCAGTCCGGTCAGCATGGGAATGAAACTCTTTCCGTGCAGGCCGATCATGTGCATCAGCCGGTCCATCATAAACGCCGCGCGCGCCATGTAGCCCGAGTCCTCGAGTATGGCAATGGCCAGGAAGAGCAGCATGATGTTGGGAAGGAAGACCATCACGCCGCCGGCGCCGCCCAGTATCCCATCCACGAGCAGGGACTTCAGGATGCTCTCCGAGCCCGCCGGCCACAGGCCGGAGACGGCGCCGCGCAGCCACCCGAATAGCCCCTCCAGCCAGTCCACGAAAGGGGCGCCGGCGGAGAAGGTCAGCCAAAACATCAGATACATCAAGCCGAGAAATATCGGCAGGCCCCAGACCCGGTGGATGACAATATCGTCGATCCGGTCGGACATCGTATGCCGCGATTCGACGGTCGAGCGCACCGCTTCCTGGCAGGCCCCCGAGATGAAACCGTAACGGCGGTCGGCGACGATCATTTCGGCGGTATCGCCCAGCACGGTTTCGATCCGCGCGCGTTCGGCGGCCACGACCTGGTGGATTTCGGGCGCTTCGACGCGCGCCGCCACCTGCGCGTCGTTCTCCAGCAATTTGATCGCCGTCCAGCGCCTGGCGCGTTGATCGGCGCTTTTATGCGAGCTTGCATCAAGGCAGGCGCCGATGCGGGCGAGCGACTGTTCGATATCCTGTCCGTAGCGAATGTCCGGGGCCCGCGCGGTACGGCCCGCGCGGGCGGTATCGAGGGCGGCGGCGAGCAACTCCCGCATGCCGGTATTTTTGCTGCCAACCGTGGGCACGATCGGCGCGCCCAGCAGGGAGGAAAGCAATTCGAGGTTGAATTCGACGCCCCTTTCGCGCGCCAGGTCGCTCATGTTGAAAGCCAGCACGACCGGCACGCCCAGTTCCATCACCTGCAGGGCCAGATAGAGATTACGCTCCAGGTTGGAGGCGTCTATGACAGCCACCACGACATCCGGTTTTTCCTCGATGATGAAGTTGCGGGCCACGAGTTCTTCGACGGAATAGGCCGTCAGGCTGTAGGTGCCGGGCAGGTCCACAACCTTGATCTCCACCTCGCCGAAGATACACGTCCCCTCCTTCTTTTCGACCGTCACGCCGGCGTAATTGCCGACATGCTGGCGCGCGCCGGTCAGGCAGTTGAAAAGCGTGGTCTTTCCCGAATTGGGATTGCCCGCCAAGGCCATCGTGAAGCGTTCTTTCGCCGGACTCATACGACCTTTTGCACGCAAATATCCGCCGCTTCGGTTTTGCGCAGCGTCAGATGATATCCCCTGATTTTTACGTCGATCGGATCGCCCATGGGCGCGACCCGGATCACTTCCACCAGACTGCCCTTGATCACGCCCATATCGGCGATGCGGCGCCTGATGGCGCCCGCGCCCGCCAATTTCTCGATCCGCCCTTTTTCGCCGGGTTTCAACTCGCTCAGCACCGTGACGCTCATTTTGTTCGAATCTCCTTTCCCAACCCTGTTTTTCACATTTTCAAGACACCGCGAAACGCAAAGCTCGCACTTTTCGAGCGAATGCGCCGCCTCCCGGCAACGGTAGCCGTCCCCGCGCGCCTGTTTTTCCCCCACCTTCGGGCAGGTTTCCATGAATGTCGAAAGGTCCAGCAGCCGGTCGATAATCGCCTTGGAGACGCCATGTTCCATGCGGCAGGCCGCCTCATCGGCCTCGGCGCGGTCGATGCCAAGGACATTGACGAAGAAATCCCGCAGCGCCTCGTGACGGCGCAAAATCCTGGTAGCGATCTCCGTGCCCTCCGGCGTGAGCGTGACAAAGCCGTAAGGTTCATAGTTAATCAGCCCGCGCCCGCTCAAGTCGTGCAGCGCCCCGCTGACCGAGGAACGATTGACCTTCAGGCGCAGAGCGATATCCCGAGCCCTGGCCACGGGACTCTTTTGAACCAGCAAAAGAATCGTTTCTAGATAGTTTTCCGTACTCTCGCTCAGAACCCGATCGACATCCGTCATAACGGCAAGCCCCCCTAACTCGACGCGCATTGTTCGTCACGGCGAACATAATACGTCTATCCATACCGCATGTCAACAGGCATCGTCAGCCATAACAGATTGGGCCTATCCACAAACTGGCGCGGGGTCGAATGACGCAACCGGCTATTCCTTTGTCTTCCTGAGCGTCATGCGCCAATGTCCGTCGCCTGTGGCGCTGATTTCGGATATCTCCTGCCCCTCGTTCCTAAAACTGGCCGGAACATTGCGGATCGGCTCGCCATCATCGAGCAGCACGCCCAGTGTCGCCCCGAGTTCCAGGTTCTCCAAGCGCAGCTTGGCCTTGACGAAATTCATCGGGCAGGCCACGCCGCGCAGGTCAAGCTCCGCGGCCGCCGTCAAGCCGGCCGGGCCGGTTCCCGGCGCGGATGAAGACGCAACCGCCGCGCAAGCCTCCGCTTCGGGCGGGTGGAAATGCAAATCGGCATCCATGGTGGAATACAGCAGTTCGACCCGGTCGAGCAGGCGGCGGATTTCTTCGCGCCGGCCGGCCAGGGCTTCGCGCCAACCCTCCCGATACCCGCGCGCGCGCGCCAGCAAACCGCGAAAGCCACCGTCGATCAGGCCGGTATCCACAAAATGCGTCTCGAACGCTCTGAGGATGAGATCGGGATCCTGGGTGTCCAGTCCGCGCGTAATCGCCAAGGCGCGCACCGTCGCCAGCAAAGCGTGGTAAAGCGCATCGCCAGGCTCCGTTTCATTCTGCGCCTGTTCCAAAGCCTTGTTGGCCGCCGACAAATCCTCCGCGATCACCTCGAAGACGCCGGCGCCGCACTCGCCCGCCCCCCTGCCGGCCAGAGTGAAGTCTTCATCCCGGCCCCAGTCCCGGTAGAAACCAGGGTCGTCCGCATAGGACGGCGTGCTGGTGTGTCGTTCCAGCAGCGTTTGAAAATGGCCCAAGCCCTGGCGGTCGAAATATTCCGCAAACGCTTCACTTGGAGCGCGGCCGGTTTGAAATTCGCGCAACAGCTCCAGTATAAAAGCCGGCAGCGCCCGCGCGGGAACCGTTCCCGCGGCCTGGCCCAACCGGGTACGCCCTTCACCACGCCGCGCTCCCAACAGCACCCGGTAGGATGGGACCAGCCGTTCCCCCACCCTTTGCGCGACGCCAAACAGCCCGATCGTGCCGATGGGATGCTGCGCGCAGGCGTTGGGGCATCCGTTGATACGAATATCGACGGCCTGCAGTGTGGCAAAATCGATCCCGTCGCCGCTCATGGCCTCGGCACAGGCCCGTGCGGCATTCTGCGGCAGGCACAGTCCGAGGCGACAGGTTGCGGCGCCCGTGCAGGCGATGAAGGAATGCAAGGCGGCGCGCCGGCCCGCGTCAGGTCCGAGCGCACGGCGGATTTCCAGGCCCAGCGCATCGAGATCGGACACGCGCACGAAGCGCAGCAGCAAATTCTGGTCCTGCGTGATACGCAGCATCTTCTCAAGACTGAACCGCTCCGCAATACCGGCCAGAGCTTCCAGCAACCTCCAGGAAATCTGTCCGAACGGCAATTGCAGCGGGACGGCCGCGTATCCGGCTTGACGCTGCCGCAAAACATTCAGTTCCCCGGTTTGCACAAGCAGCGCGCGGTAATCGCCATGCGGCGGGGCATCCGCGCCGGCAAGATCGGCCGGCATTTCACAGGCTGGAACGCCCTCGTCCGCCACAGCCCGCGCGCTCTCCCGCAGCATGCCGCGAAACGCGTCGGCGCCAACCCGTTCCACCGCAAAACGCAGGCGCGCCCGCCGCCGATTGCGCCGGTCGCCCAAGCGGTCGAACAATCGCCGGACGGCTTCCGCGATGCGGATGGCTTCCGTGGCCGGCGCCCATTGCTCCATGCGATCGCCCACGCGCGACTCCGCGCCCATCCCGCCGCCGGCGAAAACGCTGAAGCCCGGTACACCGTCGCGAATCTGCGCGATGAAGCCCAGATCGTTGACCTGCGCCATGGCGCAGTCGGCCCCGCACCCGCTGAAGGCGATCTTGTATTTTCGCGGAAGGTTGTAACTTCCCGCCAGTCCGATCAGATGTTCCGTAACGGCCAGGACGAAGGGCGTCACATCGAATCGTTCGGCGGGGCAGATACCGGCATAGGGACAGGCGGTGACGTTCCGCACCGTGTTGCCGCCGCCGCCCTTCGAGGTGAGCCCGGAGCGGTACAATTCCCGCATGATTTCCGGAGTCTGCCCGATCTGCACGTTGTGAAGTTGAATATCCTGGCGTGTGGTCACGTGCATGGTACCGCACCCGTAATGCGCGGCGATGCCGGCCAGCGCCCTGGCCTGGGCGGCGCTGATCGCACCGCCGGGCACCCGCACCCGCACCATATAGTCCCCATTTTGCCGCTGCTCATAGATGCCGCGCGGAACGCGCCTGGACTTGAGAATCGAGGCGGACAATTCGCCCTTCAGGAAACGCTCCACATCATGGGCGTGTTGTTCGATATCGCGCGCAAGTTCTTCGGGCAAACGGCAGGTCGTGGAGGTCATAGCGGTTGGTTTTCCTTTGCTTCGACGATCACGGGTATTTCGTACGCGATCTCTTCACGGACCAGGAAGGCGCCGATACGCGGCGCGCCGGACCCGGCCAGCGAGATGATTACATAAACGAGATCGGGTGTATATGCCAGCCGTATGTCTTCGAGCGACATCCGCGCCGACGAGGCGGGATGGCTGTGCCACAGGCCCAGCAATTTTAGTCCAGCCAGGCGCATCTCCTTCAATGCCGCAAATTGCTCCGCCGGCAGCATGCTGAAGTGTTCGGCCGAAGCGTCGGCGTTGGTCAGCGCGTAGAACTTTGTCGCGCGAGCGCCGCTGCCGGCCAGCAGCCCGCAAGCCTCCAGCGGCGCGGCCAAACGGGCCGCCTCCAGCATTTCCTGAAACACGCCGCTCGTGAGGGATAAGGTCTTCTCTTTCACGATATCCGCCTTATGTCACGGCAGTTTCGCAACGTCCGCCGGCGCAGACGCAGGCTATAGGCGCCTCATCGCGCAGGGCCGTGATGGAGGGGCTGCCGCCGCAGAGCTGGCAGGCGGCGTTGCGTTTGAACACAACCTGGCGGAAGGTCATTTTGAGCGCGTCGAATACCAGCAGCCTGTTGGTCAGCAGTTCGCCGATGCCCAGCAGGTACTTAACCGCTTCGGCGGCCTGAATCGTGCCCATGATACCGGCCAGCACGCCAAGCACGCCCGCCTGCGAGCAGGAGGGCACGGCGTTGGGCGGGGGCGGCTCGTGAAAAAGGCAGCGGTAGCAGCCGGTCCGGCCGGGAATCACGGTCATGGCCTGCCCCTCGAAACGCAGGATGCCCGCGTGAGCGTAGGGCTTTCCCGCAAAATGGCAGGCGTCGGCCACCAGAAATTTCGCGGCAAAACTGTCCGTGCCGTCGATCACGAAGTCGTACTCCTTGAAGATCGCCAGCGCGTTCTCCGCCCGGATATGTTCGGGATGCAGCCGGACGGTCACGTCGGGGTTGATAGCCCGGCATTTTTCCGCCGCCGACTCCACCTTGGCGCGCCCAATATCGGATGTCGCATGCGCGATCTGCCGCTGCAGGTTGCTCAGATCCACCACATCGCCGTCGGCCAGCCCGATGGTTCCCACGCCGGCCGCCGCCAGGTAAAGCGCGGCCGGCGAGCCCAGTCCCCCCGCGCCGACGATCAAAATGCGGCCGGCCAGCAGTTTGGCCTGTCCCTTGCCCCCCACTTCAGGAAGAATGATGTGCCGCGAATATCGTTCGATTTGTCGCTCTGTCAAATTCATACGCGCTCCCCTTTACCACCTGCCAACGTCCACCTTCCACCCTCCACCTCCCACCTACCACCGCGCATTCCGCCTCCCATGAAATACATGAATTCCACAGTGTCGTTCTCGCCGACGCGCGTCGTTGGAAAGGCCTCGCGCTCCACAATCGCGCCGTTCAACTGCACCGACACCATCTCGGGCATTTTGACCTTTCGCTCCGCCAACAGAGCGCTGATCGTCAGGCCCTCCGCTATTTCCGTTTCCAGATCGTTGATTCTGATTTTCACGTTGTTCCTCCCGCATTCGTCATAATCGTCTCGTTCATCCGCCGCTTCACAGCGCCGCAAGCGCCTGTTCGAGATCCTCCAGAATGTCAGCCGGATCTTCGATCCCGATGGAAAGCCTCACCAAATCGTCCGATACTCCCATGGCCGCGCGCTCACCGTGGTCGAGCTCGCGGCAAATCGTCGAACCCGGATGCACAACCATGGTCCGTGCATCGCCGAGATGGGCCATATTTTTGGCCAGGCGCAGGCGGTTGATGAAACTGAAACAGCGCGCCTTGCCGCCGAGCCGCAAAGTCACCATGGCGCCGTACCGTCCGCCGAACTGGCGTTTGGCCAGATCATGCTCGGGATGCGATATCAAACCCGGATACCGCGTTTCCCCGACCTTGGCATGCGCGGCCAGAAACGCCGCGACCGCGGCGGCATTGGCGCAATGCCGTTCCATGCGCACGCCCAGCGACTCGAGACCCATGCTCAGCAAAAAGGCGTTGAATGGGGCCAGGCAGCATCCGAAGTCGCGGCAGATGCGGTTGCGCAACGCCGCCAGCAGCGCAAACTGTCCGGCACGCGCGCGGAACGGCGCCAGTAACGGGAAACGGTCCCCCCCCCAGTCGAAAGACCCCGCGTCGACAATGACCCCGCCGATGGCGTTGCCGTGTCCGTTGATGAACTTGGAGGCGGAATGAATGATTATATCCGCGCCCAGTTTTTTGGGCTGAACCAGCAAGGGCGTGGTCACCGTGCTGTCGACAACCAACGGAAGACCGCGCGCATGCGCGACGGCGGCAATGGCGGCAATGTCCGGCACGTCCAGTTTTGGATTGCCGATGCTTTCCACGAAGACCAGGCGTGTCGCCTCTCCAATCGCATCGCGGAAAGCGGCGGGTTTGGCCGCATCGACAAAGCGGACGCCGATCCCATACCGGCTCAGGGTGTGCTTGAACAGCGAGCAGGTGCCGCCGAACAGGCTGTTCCCGGCCACGATCTCGTCGCCGCCGCCGGCCAGCGCCAGCGCCAGCGAACTGATGGCCGCCATGCCCGAGGAGACGGCGATGGCGCCCAAGCCGTCCTCGATTATCTTGAATCGCGCCTCCAATGCCGCCACCGTGGGGTTGGCGATGCGCGAATATACAAAACCGGCATCCCGCCCGGCGAACACGGACTCCAGTTCCTCGGCTGTGTCATACGCAAAGGCCGTGCTTTGGGCGATGGCGCGCGCGTCGGCGCGGTCGCCCTGCGCCGGCGAATATCCGCCATGGATAAATTGCGATTCCAAACGCAATGGTTTGTCAAAGGCTTGCATGCCGTAAGATTCCTTATATTTTGAAGTCAGATTTCGTAATCCCGCGCGAAGAGACAATTGCGATCCAGCAGCAAGTTTCGGATCGCCTCGTGATCTTCCGGTGTAAGCGTTGCTTTCACCGGCAGATAGGACAGCGGATGCTTGATCCTGCCCCACATGACACGTTCCCACCATCTTTCGTGATAGTAATAGAGCACCAGACGTATGCTGTGAAAAACAACGGTGATCCAGGTGGTTTGCGCCCAATTACGCGTGTACGCATATGAGATGCCGCCCAGGATAAAAATCCCGATGATGCGCCACGACACGGATTTCGCCCAGCTTCTACCATGAGTTTCCATAAGCTCCCTCTGTCAAAGTCAAATCTGATAGTCGACGATCACTTTTTTCTCCCGCAAAAGGCGGCACACCGCTGCGACGCCCGTATCCGGTTCCACTCCGGCGGGCAGCGTCAGGTGTGCCGGCATGCTCACATCGGACGCCTCTCCCAACCGTACCACGAGAATCTCGTTCGGGCTGTTCAACAGTTCCAGGGTGCGCAGGTCGTACTCGTCCGCGTCCGGGAGGGAGGTGACGAAAATTTGCCCCGCGTCGGTGAGGATACGGGCCAGTTCGCCCAGCCGCCGGATATGCTCATCGCGCATTTCACCGCGGAACTGTATGTCGGCGCCGAGTCCCCGCAGCGCATTGGCCGGTCGCAGGTAGTAGGCCTTGAAGCCCGAACGGAAAAGCGCCTGCTCGATGCTCCCCGCCAGGGCCGCGAGCTTGCCGGGATCCGCGCCCGTCAAGAGCACGAATTTCGAGGCGTGCCCGTAAGCCGTGGCCCGGTCGGCCGGCGTGACACTGCCGCCTTCCCAGGCGAACTCCCTTCCCCGCACATGTTCCGCGACCGTGGAATCGCTGTCGTCCATCCGCTCCAGGGCGATGCCCGCCCCGGCGATTTCATAGTCGTCCACAACCACGAAACGGCCTGTCTGGAGCAACTGGTCCACCCGATCGAAAGCGATCGGGCGATGCGTCTCCATGACGCACTCGGCCACGTCGTGGCGATCCACCTGCTGTTTGGAACGCTCCGACACGAAGTCGGCGGCGTCCAGAACGCTGAGCACCGCGACCAGTTTGAGCGGCGCCTGCGCGGTCCCGATCTTCAATTTGTAGGTCTTCCCCTGGATCATGGGGGCGCGCCCCATCCAGAAGAGGTTGGCGCGGAAGCGGCGACCGATCAGCGGGGACGGCTGGTCGTCGCGCACCATAAGTTCGCCGGGGCGTATGTAGAGTTGCGTCTCCAGCGTAAAGCCGCTGGCATCCCCGGCGAAAGCCTGCGAGCGCGGCGCGGCATTGAAGGCCTCGACCGAACGAATACGCGAGCGCTTGCCCGAAGGCTGGAAACTCACGCCCTGGCCGACCTGCACGCTGCCCGTCAGGACCGTGCCGGCAAAAATCCGCCGTTCGTCTCCGCCTTCCGTGAACTTGTAGATATCCTGCACGGGAAAACGGAAAGGGAGCTCTCGCAGCGAGGGCGGCCGTTCCAGGGCATCGAGCTGCTCCAGCATGGTCGGTCCGTCATACCACGGCATTTCGGCATCTCCGCGCCTGGCCACGTTAAGCCCGTTCACGGCGCTGACCGGAATGAACCGCAGCGGGTGAACATCGAGCCTTCGCAAAAATCCCTCGTATTCGGCGCGCAGCGCATTGAAGACCCGCTGGTCGTAACCCACCAGGTCCAGCTTGTTTACAAGCACGCAAATCTGGCGGATTCCCAGCATCGACATGATGTAGCCGTGACGGCGCGAGTTTTCCTGGATGCCCTCGCGGGCGTCGATCAGCAGCATGGCGGCCTCGGCGCGGGCGGCGCCCGTGATCATGTTGCGCAGAAACTCTATGTGCCCCGGCGCGTCGATCAGGATGTAGCGCCGGCGCGCGGTTTTGAAGAAGCAGCGCGCCGTGTCGATCGTGATTCCCTGGGCCTGTTCATCCTTCAAGGCGTCGAGCAGGAAGGCGTATTCGAAAGGCTTCGCGTTGCGGGCGCAGGTGGCGCGCACCTGCTCCAGCTTGCCCTGTGGGAGGGAGTGCGTGTCGGCCATCAACCGTCCGATCAGGGTGCTCTTGCCGTGGTCGACGTGCCCCACCACCACCACGTTCATCTGTTCGATATCGTCTTGATTATTCATGTTACGCAAGTTCCTACATGTATCCCGCGCGGCGCAGGGTCTCGAGCCCGCCGCCATCTTCCTTATCCTGGGCCCGGCCGGCTCGCTCGGCCACGTTGGCAAACTTGCCGGTTCTTAGTTCCGCGACGATTTCGTCCACCGTTCTGGCCGTGGAGACAACCGGCTTGGTGCAGGGATGGCAACCCAGTGAACGATAGCGCCGGCCCTCGCCCCGATCGAAATAGAGCGAGGTCACGGGAATCGCTTCGCGGGCGATGTATTCCCAGATGTCCAGCTCGGTCCAGTCCAGCAGGGGATGGACGCGGATATGCGTGCCCGGCGCGAAGTCGGTCTTGTATTGATGCCACAACTCGGGCGGCTGATCGCCGGCGTTCCAGTCGTTATCCCGGTCGCGGGGCGAGAAGTAGCGCTCCTTGGAGCGGCTCCCCTCCTCATCGGCCCGGACCCCGACGATCACGCCGGTGAACGCTTCGCCGTGCGCTTCCTCGACGTAGCGGCCGGCCTGATGGTCGAAACGCAGGCGCGGCCACTCGCCGGAAAGCGTGTACTTCAGCGCCTCGGTCTTGAGCGTCTTGCAGCAGTCCAGCCGGGTCAGGCGGCCGTCCGGAAAGGTGCGTTTTTCGGCCAGCGCCCGCACGTTCTGTCCGACGATCATGTTCAGGCGCCACTGGCGCACGATCTCGTCGCGGTAGCGGATCATCTCGGGAATCTTGTAGCCGGTGTCGATGTGCAGCAGCGGGAACGGCACATGGCCGAAGAACGCCTTGCGAGTCAGCCACAACAGCACGGTGCTGTCCTTGCCGATCGACCACAGCATGACCAGGCTCTTGAACTCGCGATAGGCCTCGCGGAGCAGATGCACGCTCTGGGCTTCCAGGCGATCCAGCGTGGAGGACGATTGACCGATGGTTTCCGTTGTATTCATATTCAAATGTGCAGGCCGCACTCCTTGTGTTCGGGGCTTTCCCACCACCAGCGGCCGGCGCGCGGATCGTCGCCCGGCTCGATCGCGCGGGTGCAGCAGGCGCAACCGATCGACCTGTATCCCTTATCGAAGAGGCGGTTGTACGGCAGTTTGTGCGCCTGCGTGTACTCGCTCACCTGCTTTTGCGTCCAGTAGGCGAGGGGGTTGATCTTGACGATGCCGCCGTGCGCTTCGTCGATTTCGATTTGCCGCAGGTCGCGTCGCGATTCCGCCTCGTCCTGGCGCAGGCCGGTGATCCAGGCGCGCAAGCCGCGCAGCGCGCGTTCCATCGGCTCCACCTTCCGGATGCGGCAGCAGAGCCGCCGAGCCTCCAGGCTCTCGCGGAAGGAGTAGACGCCTTGCTCGCGCACCAGTCGCTCGACGCCGGTGCGTTCGGGAAAAAACCATTCGATGCGTATCTTGAAGCGGCGCGCGGCCTCCTCCGCACACCGGAACGTCTCTTCCGGCAGACGTCCCGTGTCGATCGAGAAGACCCGGATGTCGGGCCTGATGCGCGTCATCATGTCGATCAGCACGGTGTGTTCGAAACTGGCCGAGAGGGCGATGTCGGGACTGAATTCCGTCAACGCCCAGCGCAGAACATCTTCCGGCTCGCCTGTTCCGTCATACCCAGGATTTTTCGCGTCTAGCTTCATTCGATTTTCCCCGGCGTCAGATTGCCCACGCTTTCGCTTCGTCCGCGGTCGCGGTCGCCTGCGCCGTCCAGACCGTCTCCCGGCCGCCGCACTTCAAACTCACCTCAACGCCCGCATCCGTCACTTTCGGCGCGAAATGCCGCAGCAACCCACCGATTGCCGTCAGGTCCTGCTGCCCGTAACGCCCCCGCAAGATCGCGGTGGGACCGGATTGCTTCGTGAACGCGACGACCGGCCAGGGCCCGGCCATCTGTTCGAGGCGCGCGTTTTCCGCCGCGTCATGTCCCAGGATGACCTTTAGCCCGTCATGCAGGCGAAAGTGCCGTCCCAGCGTGGCCAGCCGCGCATCGCGTTCGTCCCAGCCTGTGCAGCGGTCAAAAACGTCCTTCAGACGCCGGGCGATCGCGGGATCGGTCAGCAGGCATCCGCCCGCCGGGCACCCGAACACTTCCACGCCCCGCGCCTTCGCGATGGCCAGTTGAGGAGCGCGTGTGCGTCCGCTCAGATCGAGCATGCGGGCACGGTCGATCGAACCTTCCTGTTCCGGGATGGTTGGCGGCAGCAAATGCGCGCTCAGCGGCCGCAGCAGCCGGCCTGTAAGTCCGCTTTCGCGCTCGATGATCTCCAGCGACCGGCGGTGCTGCGACATGGGGCGCTGCCCGAGCACCTCGCCGGTCACCACGCAGAGCGCGCCGGTCTCCCGCATCACATCCGCGGCCTTGCGTAATATGTAGATGCGGCAGTCGATGCAAGGATTCAGCCCGCGTCCGTACCCGAAACGCGGCCGTTCGACGATCCGGAGGTAATCGATGCCCTTGTTCATCACGCGCAGTTCGACGCCCATGCTCTGTGCCACGCGCGCCGCCATGCGGCAGCCGCCGTCCTTCTTCGGACTGCAGGTGCAGAAGGGGCTGATGAAGTTCAAGGCCAGAACGCCGAACCCTTGGTCGAGCATCATGCGCACCACGATCGTGCTGTCCAACCCGCCGGAAAGCAGCGCCACCACGCTTGGCCGCTTCGCTCCCTCAATGGATGGTGTTTGTGTCGGCAGCGTCATTTGGAAGTCCTGGTTTCCTCGAACAACATGGTCGAAAGATAGCGTTCGCCGGCATCCGGGAGTATCGCCACAATGGTCTTTCCGGCAAACTCCGCTTTCCGAGCCAGCCGCCAGGCGGCAGCCACGGCCGCGCCGGAGGAAATCCCGCTCAGCAACCCCTCTTCACGAGTCAGTCTTCTGGCGAACTCCAGCGCTTCCATGCTTTGCACCCGTTCGACGCGGTCCAGCAGCGCGAGATCCAGCGTGTCCGGGATGAAACCGGCGCCGATGCCCTGGATTTGATGCGGCCCGGGTCTGAGCGGCTGACCGGCCAGATGCTGGCTGATGACCGGACTTTCATCGGGTTCCACGGCGACCGACAGGATGGCCTTGCCCTGGGCATGCTTGATGAAACGTGAAATTCCGCTGATCGTTCCGCCGGTGCCGACACCGGACACCAGGACGTCGATCTGGCCATCCGTGTCGCGCCAGATTTCCGGGCCGGTGGTCTTCTCGTGAATCGCGGGATTGGCCGGGTTCTTGAACTGCTGGGGCATGAAGTAGTGCGCGGGATCGGACGCAACCAGCATTTCGGCGCGGGCGATCGCACCTTGCATGCCTTCATGGGCCGGAGTCAGGAGCACCTTGGCGCCGAATAATGTCAAAACGCGCCGCCGTTCGAGACTCATGGATTCGGGCATCGTAAGCGTAAGACGATAACCCCGCGCCGCCGCGACATAGGCCAGGGCAATACCCGTGTTACCGCTCGTAGGCTCCACTATTTCAATGCCCGACTTCAATACGCCGCGTTTCTCGGCATCCCAAATCATCGCCGCACCGATGCGGCATTTGACCGAATAGGACGGATTGCGGCCTTCAACCTTCACGAGCACGCGGGCTTTAGCCCCATGCATCATTCTTGTCAATTGCACCAGCGGCGTATTGCCGATGGATTCAGAATTGTCCTTATAGATACCGGACATAGCCCGCTTGCCTCTTTTCCACCCTTGCCATTATCATCTTATATTCGACCTAGTTATCGTACATTACGGCAAAATAAAAGACTCCCCTCAAATTACATAGCTCGGAGATCCTTTTTGCCTTGCGTCGCGTTCCTCATCCAACAGTTGCGAATACAAGGTCGAATCCAAAACTTGATCGATCGCAACCTGTACTCTTTGCCAGGTTGGTAAAAACACGCAGTTCCCACGCAAAGGACAATCAGACTGCCTGGTATCTTCCAGGCAAACTACGGCACGGATTGGTCCATCAATCAGTTTTACCACCGTGCCAACGATGATATCCCTGGCATCCTTGGCCAAGGAATAGCCCCCACTTCTTCCCCTCTGCGCCTGTAGTAGTCCCCCTTTTCGAAGTTGATTCAAAATACCTTCCAAATACCGCTGTGGAACCCGCTGCGCCTTTGCGATTTCCCCGATCGTCATAACCCGGCCCTGGCCGGATTTGGCAATTTCAAAAACCGCCCGCAAGGCATACTGGCATTTGGTTGAAATAATCATCTGGGCACAAGGTACTAAACGTACTACTGTATGTCAATAGACATTTGTAGGTATTTTATAACTCAATCTCACCGTGAGCCAGACCGTCCGCCACCTGCCTCCGGATGGAATGGCCGAAGTGACGCCCACAGCCGAACCGGCGGTATGTTCATAATCGTTCGCACCGTCAAAACGACACCAACGTCCCTTTCAAATACCGGGAAACGTAGTGTAAGATAAGTGCGTGAGAGCAAATCCTAACCCGGCAAAAGGAATCGAAACATGAACGTTTTTCGGCCTTGGATGGTTGTGATGCTGGCGCTTACGGGCGGGGCGACGATCTGGGCGCGTTGCGCTTTTGCGGAGGGCGCGCCGACAAACACACTGGAGGAGCTTTCCCGGAAGGTAAGCGCGCTGGAGCGCCGAGCACAAGCCGCGGAGGAGAGTGCGAACGCCGTGGGCAAGAACGTAGCGCTGGTGACGGCCGATAAAGGCGGTTTTGCGATGAGTTCCGCGGATCGGGCGTTTTCGCTGAAATTGCACGGCCTCCTGCAAGCCGACGGCCGCTTTATTCTGAATGACAGTCAGGACAAGGCGACCGAATCCTTTCTCCTGCGCAGAGTCCGCCTGATTTTTGACGTGAAGATGTACGACGACTTTGCCCTGCGCTTTCAGCCGGACTTCGGCGGCAGCAGCCCCACGATTCAGGATGCCTACTTCGACTACACGATCAGGCCGGCATTTAACTTAAGGGCGGGCAAGTGCAAGACGCCGTTTGGCATCGAGCAGTTGCAAACCGATTCCGAGATGTTCTTTGCCGAACGCGGATTGCCAAGCCAGCTTGCGCCGCAACGGGATGTGGGATTTCAAGCGTTCGGAAGCCTGGCCTCAGGAACCGTGACCTATGCGGTCGGCGTGTTCAACGGCACGGTGGATGGCGTCAACAGCGATCTCGACAACAACGACGGCAAGGATTTCGCGGCGCGGCTTTTTCTGCATCCATTCCGTCCGTCCGGTATTGCGCAGTTGCAAAACTTTGGCATCGGCCTGGCCGCCACCTTTGGCGATGAGCAGGGCGCCACAGCCTCGCCATCTTTGCCAGCGTTCAAAACCAGCGGGCAGCAGACGTTTTACAGTTATAAGAACACGACCAACGCCAACGGAATCGCCTTTGCCGATGGCCAGCACCTGCGCCTGGGACCGCAACTCTATTATTTCGTAGGGCCGTTCGGCCTGTTGGCGGAATATGTCAAATCCTCGCAGGAGGTCAGCGACGGCAAAAACGCCGCCACACTGGACAACAACTCCTGGCAGGTCCAGGCCGGCTGGGTGCTCACAGGGGAAAATGCGAGTTATAACGATGTGACGCCCCGCGCGAATTTTGCGCCGTCGCGGGGCGCCTGGGGTGCGCTGGAGCTTGTGGGCCGGTATGGCGAGTTGACGGTGGATGACGGGGCCTTCCCCACCTTCGCGGATTCCGCAAAATCGGCGGCGGGCGCGAAAACCTGGGGCGCGGGCATCAACTGGTATTTGAACCGCAACGTCAAACTGTCGCTGAACTACGATCGAACCTCATTCGATGGCGGAGCCGCCAAGGGCGCCGACCGGCCCGACGAACAATCGCTGATCTGCCGGGCGCAATTCTCGTTTTAACCGGTCGCCAATGCGGCAATTCGATGCTCCGAAACCTCGTGGCCGCTTAGAGATCCTTTTGAAAATCGGCGATTTTGATCCTGGCCAGGCGCCGTTTCAGAATTTTTGCGATTTCCATCAGAACGGCCGGCGTCAATGTCACGCCTGACGCGCTGAGATTGGCTTCCAGTTGCCCGGGCTTGGAGGTCCAGGTAATCACCGTGCTGGCGGGGGGATCGCGCAGGATCCAGGCCAGCGCCAACTGCACCAGGGAGAGTCCTGCCGCTTCCGCCACGCTTCGCAGCGCCTCGACCGCCTCGAAATTATAATCGGTCAAAAGGGCTTGCGCCGAACTCTTCATGCCCATGCGGTTATCGGGCGCGACATCGGCGGTCGAACGGTATTTGCCGGTCAAAATCCCCTGTTCCAGCGGCGAATAGGCCAGCAAGCCGATCCCCGCCCGTTTCATCAAGGGAATGAGCGTCTCCTCGGGAGCGAAGCGGAAGAGGTTGTATTTGATCTGATTCGAAACCGGGGCGGGAATCCCGGCCTGGCTGGCTGTGTTAAGAAGTTCCTGAAGCTGTTCGGTCGAAAAGTTGCTCACGCCCCAATAGAGGATTTTTCCCTGTCTCAAGAGCAGTTCGATCGCCGCCAGCGATTCTTCAAGGGGCGTTTCCTGGTCCGGGGTATGGAATTGATACAGGTCGATATAGTCGAGCCCCATCCGACGCAGGCTGCCTTCGCAGCTTTCGACGATGTGTTTTTTGGAGAGGCCGCGGTCGTTCGGACCCGGGCCCAGACGGCCGGCGCATTTTGTGGCCACAACCAATTCCCGCCGCGGCAATTGACGGATGGCGTTACCCAGCACGACTTCCTCGCGGCCATCCAGATAGACGTCCGCCGTGTCGAAGAAGTTGACGCCCAAATCGAAGGCCTTGCGACGGATAGCGATCCGGGATGCCTCGGCGTCTTTGCCGTCCGCCGGAATCCAGATACCGCTGCCGATGCCGACTTCGGAAATCTTCAATCCCGACTTGCCAAGCTTGCGGTAGTTCATGAGATTTTAGACGGCCCGCAAGTGGTGGAGGATATGGGAGTCGAACCCACGACCTCTTGAATGCCATTCAAGCGCTCTACCAACTGAGCTAATCCCCCGTGCAGGCAAAGAAGTTATTCTGCCCTAACGGCGGCGTACCCGTCAAGCGTAACCGCGCGTGGATAGTAATGCCGTAATGCCTCAGTAACGCAGTGAGATGGAAAGGTAGGGCGCTCTCGCCGAGAGCGCCGTCTTCGATCCGCACACAACTGCCTGCCTGATCTTATCCAAGTTCCGGCGGCCTCGGCGATGCCGCCCTACCAGCCCCCCATCGCTGACCCTTTACCGTGGATAAAACCTGAGCGAAAAGTGAACAGTATTCTTCACTGTTCACTGTTTACTGCTCACTTCCCCAACAACTCCCGCCGCACGGCCGCGCAGGCTTCGGTGTCCTGCGGCCCGAGTTGGGCTTCGCGGTGGTCGAAACCGAAGGCGCGGCGGCTGACGGCCAGCACCGGCGGCGCCTGGATGCGCTTGGCGACGCCAAGTCCCTGATAGGCCTGCCACCAGCGCTCGACGTCGGCCACGAAGGCCCGCGCCGTCGGGAAAAGGTCGGCCACGCGGCCGGCGTAACCGATCTCGCGCTCCAACACGCCGTCGCGGTACCAGGTATAAATCTCCTCCGGGGTCGCCCGCTGCCAGCGTTCGACCCAGGCGCGGAACAGACAATCGTGATAGGGATAAATCAGCGGGTCGCCCTTGCCTTCGTCCACCGCCTGGGCGTGGCTGAGTTCCGCGGAGGGCGTAACCGTGAAGCAGCCCGCGGGAATCGGCGGACGGTCGTAGACGACTTCGTTGAGATGCCGGGCCAGCGCATAAACCTGGCCCTTCCAAAGGTCGGCCAGATTCGCCAGCCAGCCGCCAAGGTCGCCGTAGAGCGTCGTATAACCGACAGTCATTTCGCTCTTGTTGGCGTTGCAGGTGAAAACGCCTTCGAAAGCGGCGGCGGCGGCGGCCAGGACGCGTCCGGAGCGGTCGCGCGCCTGGACATTTTCCAGCGCCGTCGTGGAAAGCGGCAGGCCGACATGGGCGCCATCCGGTCCCCGCACCACCAGTCCGGCGAACTCCTCGCGGGTCAGCGACACGCTGTCCTCGATCGGCAATTCGGCGCAGCGGCAGCCAAGATTTTCCGCCAACTCACGGGCCAGGCCAATGGTGGTGTGCGAGTTGAACCGGCTGGGCATGTTGAGCAGCAGGAGGCGGTCGGGCGGAAGCAGGCGCGCATAGAGCGCCGCCGCGACGGCGCTGTCGATGCCGCCCGAAGCGCCAACAACAACCCGTTCGACGCCCAGGCGCCGCATCAAACGGCCCGTGCCGTAGAGCAGCGCGGCGGCGATGCTGGGCGTTTCATCGTCGGCCGGCGTCACTTCCCGCCCAAAACCGCCCCCACCCCGCAAGGGAATATCCGCGGTGATGAGTCCGTCCTCAAAAGGCGCCAGGTCACCGGTCTGATGGCCGCGGCCGTCGTAGATGCAACTTTCGCCGTCGAAGGTATAAACCGTTTTGCCGATGTCCTGGATGCCGGTACAATTGACGTAAAGCAAGGGCCGCCCGGCCGCGCGCGCCTGGGCGTCAAAGACCCGGTTGCGCTTGTGGTTCTTGTTAAGGGTAAACGGCGAGCAACTGGCGTTGAGGAAAAAGTCGGCATCGTGGCGCGCCAGTTCCGCGAGCGGGGTGACGGTGTAATCCGCGTCCCAGGCGTCCTCGCAGAGCAGGCCGCCGACCGCCAGGCCCCGGACATGCACCGGGCGCAGGCAGGCGCGCGGATCCACGCCCGCCTCCAGGGCCAGCTTGCGAAGGTCGAAGAAATGGCGGCTTTCGTCGAACTCGCGGTAATTCGGCAGCAGGGTCTTGATCACAAACGGCTGGGAAACCCCGTCGGGTGCATGGAAGGCGCCGTCCGCGGCGAAAAAAAGCGCGTTGTACTTGCGGGGACGGCCATCTTCGTTACAGCGCGTCCAATCCACCGCCACATTGCCGAAGACGGCGACAATTCCCCGCGCGGCTTGACGAATCAGCTCGCCGCAGGCTTCGCACTCGCGCAAAAAAGCCGGCCGCTCCCAAATGTCGCCAAGCAGATAGCCCGGCACGGCCAGTTCGGGGAAAGCTACAAGATCGACGCCGTCGGCGCGCGCGGCGGAAATTTCGCGCAAAATCCGGGCGGTGTTCTCGCGCGGGCGACCCGGCAGCACTTCCATCTGCACGAGTCGCACCCGGGCAGTCAAAGGGCGGCTCATGTCGAACACCCCTTGCGACCGGCAAAACCGCGGCTTAGCGCGCGCGCTGCGGGTCGCGTACGATCAGGCGCAGCGTGTAAACCACCAGCAGCACGACGCCCAGCGTCAGAACCGACATGTAGGCGCTGGTGGTGGCGACAACGTTGGTCAACCGGACATAGGTGGCGGACTGGCCCGTGAGCAGGTTGATGCGCAGGAGATTGATGCCCTGGGCCAGCAGCCAGCCCATGCCGTAGATCGAGCCCAGAATCCCCAGCGCGTGGATCACCTGCAGGCTGACGACGCCCCAACGGCGCCAACTGCTGCAACCGGCCACCGTGAGGCAAGCCTCATGCACCGGCATCAGCAAAGCCAGTAAAATGTAGTAAATGCCGCCAATACCCGTGCCAGGAATGCCTGCGATCATTTATCAATGTCCTTTCTCGTAGACTGTCAGCCGCTTACGCAGCACCCACTCGCACCAGATGGCCTGCAGCATGAAAACGCTGTTAACCGTCCTCAAAACGAAAAAACTCGGCAAACTTGCCAGCGCCTTGCCCAGTTCCTTGCGTTCCGCCGCCTTGATCAGCACGGGCACGGCCACGGCCGGCGCGTCGATCAGATATCCCAGCAAAAAAAGCGGACTGACGAACACAGCCAGACATGGTAGCAGAACCAGGTAGGCAATGGAAGCGAAAATTGCGTCCCACAGGGAAACCACCACGGCGGAGCGCAGGAAGGGGATGTGCAGCAATTGACGCCAGTGGACCACGACGTTCTGGATGAAGCCGTGCGACCAGCGCCGGAGCTGCTTGCTCATGAAGGCGTAATCGTGCGGCTCGACCGGGTAGCAGACCGCCTCCGGAATGAACCGCACGCCCTGGTGCGAAGCGTAAAAGCTCCAGGTCAGATCCATGTCCTCGGCCATCGTACGCGTCCGCCAGCAGCCGTTGGCGCGCAAGATGGCGGTGCGATAGACCGAAAAGCAGCCCGACGAGATCATCGGACGTTCGTAGTAATCCTGGATCGGCTTGTAGAAGGAAAAGGCGAAGAGGTATTCGATGTAGCGCCCGCGCTCCCAGACCGAATGCACGAAACGCGGCAAGACCAGCCCGCAGGCGGCCGCGATCTTGGGATCGTCCAGCGCCTTCATCAGGAGTTCGATGCCATTGGGGGCCAGTGTGGTATCGGCGTCGATCGCCATCGTGAACTCGGTTTTCACGAAGTTCATGGCGTAGTTCTGGGCGCCGGCCTTGGAACCGGTGTTTTGCGGCGGGCGCAGCACGGTGACGCCGAAGCCGCGGGCGATTTCGGACGTGTTGTCGGTCGAACAGTCGTCGATCACCAGCACTTCCTCGGGCAGCAGGGTCTGCGCCTTCAGGCTGCGCAACGTGTCGGCCAGCGTGGTCGCCTCGTTGTAGGCCGGGACCAGAACCGTCAAACGACTTTGGGTCAAAGGCTCGCTCAAGAATGCCTCCTAGAAGAAGCGCACGGAAACACCGACATTGATCACCGGGTAAAAGGCGAACCATTTCAGATCATCCCGGCGTTTTTCCACCTCGGCGGCCAGGTCGTCATTCAGGATCGCCTGCAAAGCCGGATCCGATGCCGTGCCAACGAGGGTAATGTCGGGTTGTTTCTGAAACATCACGCCGAAGTCGCAGGCGAAATGAATGCGTCCGTCCCTGCCGGCGGCGGCCCCGTAACCGATGCCGACGTAGGGCGCCCACTTGGCGAAGGTCATCTCGCCGTTGAACGCGTCGAGCGAATAGTCATGGTCGTTGATCTTGACGGAGCGGTTCAGATCGGCGGTGGCCTTGAAATCGTTGTTGTTCGCCATCACCCCGCCGCTGATGCGAAAGCCGCCGCCCGCCACATGCAAATCCACGAGCCCGCCGTAGTTGAGCCAGTTGAGGTCGAAACTGATGTCCTGATCGTCGGTGCGGACCAGCGGATCGAGATTGAGCTGCGAATAGACCGCGCGCACGGCGAGGTAGCGGTTCAAGCCCAGGGTCACATCCACGCCGGGTCCGAGCGTGCCGATCTTGGCCGTGACACCGAGGCCCATGCCGTCGCGGGAATCGTCCGGCAGAACGGCCGCCCGCCGGGGAGCAGTTGCGGTCTGAGCGAGCGCCGACCCCGTCATCAAAACCGCCGCCAGTAATCCCGCCCAGGTTCGATAGCCCGCCATGCCTTTATCGCTCATTGCTGCTCCTTATGGTTATTAAACGTTGAAACGGAAGTGACAGATATCGCCGTCCTCGATCACGTAGTCGCGGCCCTTGACCAGCGCGCGCCCCAGCTTTTTCACGGCTTCCTCGCTGCCGGCGGCAACCAGATCGTCGTATTTCATGACTTCGACCCGGATAAAGCCGCGCTCGATGTCGCTGTGAATCTTGCCCGCCGCCTCCGGCGCCGTGGCGCCCTTGCGGATGGTCCAGGCGCGCACTTCGTCCGGGCCGGAGGTATAGAAGGACATCAGCCCGAGCGTCGCGTAGGCCGCGGCGTTCATGCGATCGAGCCCGGACTGCGCAAGCCCGAGATCGCGCATAAAGGCCCGCCGGTCGGCGGCATTTTCCATGGCCATGATTTCGCCCTCGATCTGACACGAGACCACCAGACCGTCCGGCGCGGGCGGCGCCCCGGCCACCCGTGCCTCGTCCACATTATACACCCAAAGCACCGGCATGCGGGTCACCAGCCCGAGGCTCGCGATGGACTTGCGCTCAGCCTCGTCCAGTTCGAGCGTGCGCAGCGTGGCGCCGGAGGCCGCGATCGCCTGGCAGCGTTGCAGCGTCTTCTCTTCCTGAATCTGCTGCGGGGTCAGGCCGGCGCGCTTCTCCTTGCCGAGCCGTTCCAGACGCTTGTCCAGCAGTTCCATATCCGCCAGCAGCAGTTCCATCTCAAGATCGTTGCGGTCGCGGGCGGCGTCAACCGATCCCTTGGGGTGATAGACGTCGGGCGAGGCGAAGTCGCGCACGACCATGCAAAGCAGATCGCAACGGCGCGCGGCGTCCAGCCAGACGCGCCGGTCCTGATCCGAAGCGTCGGGACAAAGCACAAAGTTATTCTCGGCGTAGCGTGTGCGCTCGGGGTGGGCCAGTTCGGAGAGCTTGTCCACGCGCGGATCGCCGATCGGCGCGATGCCTTCGATGGACTCGTCCTCCTTGCGCCCGGCCGGGACATCCCGGCCCGTCAAAAGGCGAAACAGCGATTTCTTCCCCGCCTGGGGAAAACCGAGCAATGCGATTTTCATGAAACTCCCAAGATCGCCGCGATGCCGCGCCGACCGTCCCAACCATACCGCATTGCAAGCCTTCTGCGAAAGGAAAAGTCTGCGTCGCCCTAAATCGGCTTGAGCGGCCAGTGGCTGCCGACGGGACAGGCGCGGCGCAGGGCATTGTAAACCGTGGTCTGGGCGGCGGCGGCGGCGCGGGGCAGCGACTGGCCGCGGGCCAGGCCGGCGGCCAGTGCGGCGGAAAAGGTGCAGCCGGTGCCGTGTGTCTCGCGGGCGGCCAGCCTGGGACGGCGGAACTGGTGCAGGCGCGCGCCGTCCCAGAGCACGTCGAGCACTGTCGCGCCGCTCCGCAGATGGCCGCCTTTGACAACGCAGGCGCAGCCGCAGCGCTGATGGATGATGCGGGCGGCGGCGGCCAGCTCGTCCGGCGTGCGGATGGAGATGCCGGCCAGCGCCTCGGCTTCGGGCAGGTTGGGCGTGACCACGGCGGCCAGCGGCAGCAGTTCGTCAATCAGCGCGCGCATGGCGCCGCCCCGCAGCAGACTGGCGCCGGAGGTGGCGAGCATGACCGGATCGACGACCAGCGGCGGCGCGGCCGCGCCGCGCCCGCGCCAGAAGCGCGCAACGGCGCGCACAATGGCGGCCGAGTAGAGCATGCCGGTCTTGGCGGCCGCGACGGGGAATCCGTCGAAGACGGCGGCGATTTGCAGCACGACAAAACGCGGCGGCGCGGCGTGGATGCCGGTGACTCCGCCGGGATTTTGCGCCGTCAGGCAGGTGATGGCGGAGGCGCCGAAAACTCCGCGCGCGGCGAAGGTCTTGAGATCGGCCTGGATGCCCGCCCCACCCCCGCTATCCGAACCGGCAATCGTGAGACAGACCGGCTGAGGGGATAAATGGCGGGCAGTGAACAGTGAACGGTGAACAGTGGGCCGTTGACGATCGGAGGCAGATGAGGAAATACGGCCGCGTTTTGGCCTTCCACTGTTCACTGTTCACCGTTCACTGTTCACTTCTTACTACTTGCAGATCTGGCCGGCGCGCGCGAGCGCCAGGGCTTCGACGCTTTGAATCTCGGCGAAGCCCTGCGAGCTGACCGGGTTCAAGCCATCGCTGGCTTCCATGGAGGAATCGGCCTCGTTATAAAGCGAGGCGCGGCAGTCGGTCAGCGAGAGAAAGTGCAGATTGCCCTTGTACATTTCCAGGGTCACGGTGGCCGTGGCATAGGCGGTCCAGACGGCGATGGCGGCCTGGGCGGCGCGGGTGACGGGATCGAAGTAGCGTCCGTCGTAAATCTGATCGGCCACCAGTTTGGAAAGCTGCTGGAACAGCAGTGTCGAACGGCGGTCCATGACGGCCTGATAAACGTAGCGCAGGCCGGCGCCGAGCAGTTCCATGCCCGGCGCTTCGTAGACCCCGCGGCTCTTGGTGCCGATGATGCGGTTTTCGAGCGCGTGCTTGAGCCCGATGCCGTTGCGTCCGGCCCGCTGGTTGGCCGTCCGCATGGCTTCGAGCGGCGTGACCGGCCGGCCGTCGATCGCGACGCAGCGGCCGTGTTCGAAGCGCAGCGCGATATTTTCGGCCTTGTCCGGTGCGGCGGCGGGCCAGACGCCCATGGTCGGCTGCACGATGGTCATGGCCGTTTCCATGCTCTCCAGATCCTCGGCCTCGTGCGAAAGTCCGGCCAGATTGGAGTCGGTGGAATACTGCTTGCGGTGGCCCTTGGGCACTGGCAATCCGAAGCGCGTCAGATAGGCGGCCATCTGCGTGCGGCCGGGGAACTCCTTGAGCAGTTCCGGGTCGCGCCAGGGGGCGTAGACCTTCATCGCCGGCGCCAGCACGTTGGTATAGCGCTCGAAGCGCATCTGGTCGTTACCGCGGCCTGTGGCGCCGTGCGCGAGCACACCGCAGCCATGCTCTTGCATGACCGGGAGCAACCCTTTGACCGTGACGGCGCGCGCGATGCCGGTGGAGTTCCAGTAGCCGCCGTCGTACATGGCCAGGGCCTGCAAAACCTCGAAGCAGGCCTCGGCCATGGGGGCTTTGAGGTCAACCAGCACCGTATCGGCCCCGCAGGCGGCCATGCGGGTCTTGATCTGTTCAATATCGATCTCGTCCGGCTGGCCCAGGTCGGCGGTGAAACAGGTCACCTTGACCCCCAGCTCGACGAACTTCTTCGTCAGCGTGCGGCTGTCGAGACCACCGGACGCGCAGAAGCCCACATGTTGACGGGTCAGCCCGGCCAGGTGCATGGATCGAACCTCCGGATTATTCTTCGCTGCCGGGTTTGGCCGCGCCGTGCCACTCGGCGAGGCAGTCGTCGAGGATCTCGATGGCCTCCTCGATCTCGCTGTCGCGAACGTTCAAAGGCGGCAGGAAGCGCACGATGTTGTCGTGGGTCGGAATGGCCAGCAGGCCGTTTTCGGTCAGCAGTTTGCACAACTTCTTGGCGGGCTTGTCGAGCACCAGCCCGATCATCAGGCCCACGCCGCGCACCGCCTTGACGTTGGCGTATTTGCCGACGAACTCGCCCAGCACGGCCATGAATTCCTCGCCCGTGCCGGCGGCGCGTTCGACCAGTTTTTCCGCCTCGATCGTGCGGATCGTGGCGAGCGCCGCGGCGCAGGCCAGCGGGTTGCCGCCGAAGGTGCTGGCGTGCTTGCCGGGCTGGAAGACATCCGCCAGCTTGCGTCCGGCGACGATCGCGCCGATCGGGAAGCCCGAGCCGAGGGACTTGGCCAGCGAGAAGGCGTCGGCGTCCACCCCGGCGCGCTGGAAACCGCACCAGTGGCCGGTGCGGCCCATGCCGCACTGCACCTCGTCGAAGAGCAGCAGCAGACTGCGCTCGGTGCAGAACTTGCGCACCGCCTGCAGATACTCGATGTCCGCCGGCACAACCCCACCCTCACCCTGAACGGCCTCGATCAGGACGGCGGCGGTGCGCGGCGAGACGACCTTTTGCAGAGCCTCGAAGTCGTTGAACGGCACATAGGCGAAGCCTTCGGGCACCGGCTCGAAGCCGTCCTGGTACTTGGTCTGTCCCGTCGCCGCGAGGGTGGCCAGCGTGCGGCCGTGGAAGGAATCCTGCATCGTGACGACTTCGTACTTGCCCTGTTCGCTGCCCCAGAGGCGGGCCAGCTTGATCAGCGCCTCGTTGGCCTCGGCGCCGGAGTTGCAGAAGAAGCACTTGCCGGGCATGGATATCTCGGTCAGCGCCTCGGCCAGTTGCGCCTGCAGGTCGTTGTAGAACAGGTTCGAACAGTGCATCAGTTTGCCGGCCTGCTCGCGAATTGCCGCCACCACGGCCGGGTGACAATGGCCGACATTCTGGACGGCGATACCCGACATGAAGTCGAGATAAACTTTTCCATCCGCGTCCCAGACGCGCGTGCCCTTGCCCTTGACCAGAGCCAGGCTCTGGCTATAGGTCGGCATGACGAATTGTTGATATTGTTCAGCGATTTCGGCGGTTGTCTTCATGCTATAATCTCCGTTCCTACTCCTTTGTCCGTAAAAATCTCCAGCAGCAGCGAGTGCGACAGGCGCCCGTCAATTATGTGAATCTTCTTCACGCCGGCTTCCAGCGCCTCCACGCAACTGCGAATCTTGGGCAGCATGCCGCCCTCCACGACGCCCTGCCGGATCAATTCCTCGACCTCCCTGATATGCAGGGTGGACATCAGGGAACTTTCGTCGGCGCGGTTGCGCAGCAGGCCCGGCACGTCGGAAAGATAGGCCAGTTTCCAGGCCCCGAGCGCCTTGGCGACGGCCGCGGCGGCGTCGTCGGCGTTGAGATTGTAGAGGTGTCCGTCAACTCCGCGTCCGATCGGCGTGAGCACCGGGATTCCGCGGGCCATCAGGCAGTCCCGCACCGGCGCGGCATCCACTTCCTTGACCTCGCCAACGTAGCCCCAGTTCAGTTCGGCCCCGGTCTCCTCGTCGCGGCCGGTGCGGCCGGCGACATGAAATACCGACGGCCCATCCACGCGCCGCGCCGGCGCGCCCATGCGCGTGAGCGTGGCGACCAGATTCGCGTTGACCTCGTCGCGCAGCACCCGCTCCACGACGCCCATCGTGGCTTCGTCGGTCACGCGCAGGCCTTTGACAAATTCCGGTTTCAAGCCGGACTTCTGCATGGCGCGGGAAATGGCCTTGCCGCCGCCGTGGATGACCACCGGACGCATGCCGACGCAGGTCATGAAAGCCACATCGAGCATGATGTTGTCGATCTGGCGCTGGTCTTCCATCGCGCTGCCGCCGAATTTAACGACGACGATCGCATTCTGGAAACGCTGGATGTAAGGCAGCGCCTCGATCAAAACATCGGCTTTGGCGATCAGACTTTGCATGGCTCAGGTCATATAATCCGCGTTGATGGCCACGTACTGCGCGCTAAGGTCGCAGGTATAGACCGTGTAAGCGGAGGCGCCGCCGTGGCGCAGGCGGATCGTGATTGCGAAGGCCTTCTGTTTGAAAACCCGTTCCAGTTCCGCGATCGCCAGACCGGCGGCGGGCTGCCCGTTGCGCACGACGGCCACGGCGTCGAAATCGATCTCGATCAGTTCCGGGTCCAGCGCCGCGCCGGAGTATCCCACGGCGGCGATCACGCGGCCCCAGTTGGGATCGCCGCCGAACCAGGAGGTTTTGCAAAGCGGCGAACAGGCCACGGCGCGGGCGGCCAGGCGCGCGTCATCCGCGCTGTCGGCGCCTTCGACGGTGATGGAGACAAACTTGGTGGCGCCTTCGCCGTCGCGCACAATCTGCAGCGCCAGATCGAGGGTCAACTTGTCGAGCAAAGCGGTGAAACGCGGCCAGGCGGGATGGTCCTCGTCGAGTTGCGGGGCCTGCGAGGCGCCATTGGCGAGCAGCAGCACGGTGTCGTTGGTGCTTTCGTCGCCATCCACCAGGATGCGGTTGAAACTTTGCTCGACGGCCGCGCCAAGGGCGCGCTGCAGGGCGTCGGGGGCCACGGCGGCGTCGGTCGTAAAAAAAGCCAGCATGGTCGCCAGGTTGGGGGCGATCATTCCCGATCCCTTGGCCATGCCGCCCAGGGTGATCGTGCAGCCGTCGATTTCGATAGCGCCCACGACCGTTTTACGCACGAGGTCGGTGGTCAGAATACCCTCGGCGGCGGCGGCGCCCTGTTCCCGGGCCAAGCGCCCGACCAGCGATGGGAAGGCCGCCTCGACGCAGGGCATCGGCATGGGGATGCCGATCGTGCCGGTCTGGCAGACAAAAACCTCGTGGACGGGAATCTTGAGCGCGGCGGCGGTAAGTTCGGCCATGCGCAGCGCGTCGGCCACGCCCTGGGAACCGGTGCAGGCATTGGCGACGCCGGCGTTGACCACGATGGCGCGCGCCCGCCCGCCCGCCAGGTGCCGGCGATCCAGATCCACACAGGCGGCGCGCACGGGATTGGTGGTAAAAGTGGCGGCCACGGCGGCGGGTTTGTCGGAAACGATCAGCACCAGATCGTCCCGTTTGCGGCTGGCCTTGATGCCGGCGCGCACGGCCGCGGCGCGGAATCCCCGCGCCGCCGTCACACCGCACACACCTTCGGATTGTCGTTCGCTCATAAGTTTGCGTCCGCCTGCGCCGGCAGGCGGACGAACGGCGATAATGCGGAAAAGAGCGGCGGAAGTCGAATAGAAAATTCCGGCGTGTCGTGGAGTTTTCAAAAGCGGAATTTTTGGAGCGAGCAAAAGCGGAAGGATGGAATTCATCAACGAGGTCGGTTGGCCCGGCAACCTCATCGCCGTCAACGGCATGCCGCCAACCAATAACCACGCCGAACAGAGTCTGCGCCTGCCAGTTATCTTCCGCAAAATCTGTTTCGGCAACCGTTCCGTCGCCGGCGCCCAAACGCTCAGCGTCAACCTTTCACTCCTCACCACCGC
>JANYBP010000128.1 GCA_025360745.1 bacterium | reverse complement strand
ATCCCCCGAGTCCGGGCGGTTTCGGAAAATCCGTCAGCAAGCGCACTTTCAAACCGGCCCGGAAAATCACGAAAAAGCCCCGTAAATCAATGGGGGAAAGGGGGCGGTGTGCCCGTTTTTGCCCGCTATGGGATGGCAGTGGTCAAAAAACCAGACCTGATAACATCAGGTTTGATACCTGTGACGGCGGTCGATCTGTATCAAGCAACCGTTTTGGGTTGACGGGCTATCGGACGGCGGGGGCGGCCGGGGATTTCAGGAAAACGGCCAGTTTCCGGTCGTCGGTCTGGACCTGGTCGCAGAACCATTCGATCAGCCACTTGCTCAAGGCGATGGTGTAGGCGTCGAGATCCACGCCGTCGGCCAAATCCAGGGGCAGGGTGTCGGTCCATTCCCGGAACACATTGTGCTTGGCGAAATGTTCCTCGTAAGCGGGGTATTGCCGCGAACGCATGAGGTGTTCTTCGGTGTCGAAATGCTCCATGGCATATTTATTAACGGCGCGCGTTTCCCTGGCGAGGATTTGCCTGGTGACATTTCCGGCGCCGGCCAGCTCGAAAAGCCGGTCAACCAGATCGGCGTATTCTTCATGCTGCCTGTCTATGGCGGGTATGCCCGTGATCAGAAATTGGCGGTCTATTTTCATTTGTTCTCCGGCTTGTCGGTGGTCTGTTCGATTTGCGCCGCGCTCCGAAATGCCGCGAGCGCCTTTTGCGGTCCCGACGACTGCAGCCGCGCGGCGGCGGCGGCCGTCAGCGGCGGCAGGTTTCCGACGGACGCGAAAAAGCGGTTTTTCGCCGCGCGGTCGTCGCCAAACTCGGCCCGCGCGGCGGCGCCCAGATATGGAAATTCCGCGTAGCGCGCCAGTAATGCGTGGCCGACCATGACCGCGGCGCCTTGCCGGAAAATATCGCGATAGGGGCGCAGCGCTTCGCCATCCAGATCGTCGGCGAAGGGCAGGCCGTCGCTGTTCATCTCCGTGCCGATATTGACCGGCAGATGACGGCTGGCGCAGGCCTCCACAAACTCGCGCAGTCTGGCGGTCTTGACGGCCTTGACGGCCGGGTCACGGTAGTTCCAGTTGCGCTCGGGAATGATGTTGGCGGCGGCGCAGCCCTTGGCTTCCAGGCAATCCAGCATCGCGTCCGCGGAACTTTCGCCGCGGCTGGTTCCGTCAAGCCAGGTCAGCGCCGGGATCGCGTCGCAGGAGCGCACCCAGGCGACAAAGTCGTCCACCGGCGGAAAAGTCCCGGGCGTCGGGGCCGCGTAGCCCACGCCGCCGCGCTTGGCCAGCTTCGCGCGCGCGCGATTTTCCAGCGCCGCGCGCTGTTCGAGCAGGCGGCCGGCTTCGTCCACGCTGACGCCCAGGGTCTGCGCCCACCAGGCGGCGAGCGCCGCCGCATCCGGAAAGGCCAGCCGGGCGCGCTCCAGATAGGCGCGCATCAGATGCCGTTCTGTGGGACAGCCGCCGGGAGAAAGCGGCACAACGTCGCGCGCATAGTCCACGGCCGCCGGACCGAGATGCGGATTGATGCGCGCCGCCAGCGCGCGGTTGCGTTCCGCCGCTCCCGCGCGCAGCGCCGCCAGCGTCGCCGCCTGCGGCGTGCCGTCGGGAAAAGTCCGCGTGAAGCCCAGGCCCATGATGTAAGTCACACCCGGTTCGCCGGGGGAGTTGATCTCGGCGTCGGCGAATTCCCGCAGATAGGCGCGGGTTTCGAGCTGCGCCGCCGCGCGCAGCCCGAGCGTCAGCGCGCTGTCCAGAAATTCCGCCATCCCGTCGAGCACATCGAAGTCGCAGACCGCCGCCGCGTACAGCCCGCCCTGGCGCGCCTCCCAGGCGATACGGGTGGGGGACCAGCCCCGCGCGTTGAAGGAAAAGAAGGAATGCAGGTGCATGTTCACATTGCCGCCGGCCGGCGGGGCCGGGGTCCGCGCCGCAAGCTCGGCCAGCGCCGCGCGGCGGATGGAGGGATCGAAGTTGTCCAACGGGGTAAGATAGGAAGTTGTCACAACGCACCCATTTCAATCATGGCTTTGACCACGCCGTCGCGATAACCCGCCACCAGGTCGAAGGCTTCCGGGGTTCGTTCGAAGGGGAAGCGGTGGGTCACCATAAAGTCCGCGCGCAGTTCGCCGCGCGCCACCAGTTCGAGCGCCGCCCCGGTGCATTCGTTCTGGCGGCGCACGTTTTGCAGGCACAATTCCTTGCGGCGCAGGGCGTCCATCGAAAACGACACGCGGTCCACCGTGGGGATGCCGATCAGCATCAATTTGCCGCCCGGCTTGAGCAATGCCACGGCCTGATCCAGCGCCGACTGTTCGCCGCAGCATTCGAATACGACGTCCAGCAGGCCCGGCTCGCGCGCCGCGATTTCGCGCACGACATCCTCGCGTTCCGGATTGCCGGTCCAGAGCGCCCCGGCCTGTCTGGCCAGGGCCAGGCGCGGCTCCAGTTTATCGCTCACGTAGACCGCCCGCGCCCCCTGCGCCAGCGCCGGCAGCAGCACGCTGAAGCCGATCGGGCCGCAGCCGAGGATGGCGATCGCGGCGCCGCGCAACGGCACGGACTGTCGCACGGCATAGAGTCCGATCGCCAGCGGCTCGACCAACGCCCCCTGGAAGGCCGTCATGCCGGCGGGCATCGGGAAACAGCAAGCCTCCGGCATGACCAGCAGTTCGGAGAGGCAACCCTCCGCCTGGCCGGGACAGCCCAGGAAAACCAGTTTGCGGCAGGTGTGCGGCCGTCCGGCGCGGCATTGATCGCAGTCGCCGCACGAGATGGCCGGCTCCACCACCACGCGGTCGCCGGGCTTGACCCGCGTGACCACCGGTCCGACCGCCTCCACCAGCGCGGCGCATTCATGGCCGACGGTGAAGGGATATTGGACCACCTGGCTGCCGATGCGTCCGGTCGTGAAGTAATGCACGTCCGATCCGCAGACCCCGACGGCCAGCAGGCGCAGGCGCACATCGTGCGGCGCGCGGATTTCCGGATCCGGCGCGTCGAACATGCGCAGCGCGCGAATACCCGTCAACTTCATCGCTTTCATATCAAAATAAATTCCCGCGGTTGAGCCGGGCGCCGGGCTCGAAGACCGCCTTGACCGCCCGCATCTGGGCGACCGCCGCGTCGCCGTACATCGCCCGCAGCAGCGCGACCTTGGCCTTGCCGATGCCGTGCTCGGCCGATACCGTTCCGCCCCAACCGATCACGTTGTGCGCCCACTCCAGGTAAAGCGCCTTGCCCTTTTCATAATCGTCCAGCGAGTTTGGCAGGATGTTGACGTGCAGATGATTGTTGCCGATGTGGCCGAAGACCACCGACTCCAGTCCCGTCGCCGCCAGGCCGGCCCGGTAGAGTGCCATCACCGCCGCGAGTTTCGCGTCGGGAACCGACATGTCCGTGCCGAGTTTGGTCAGTCCGGGCGTCGTACGCCGCCGTTCGTCGATGGTCAGATTGACGGCCTCCGGCACGGCGTGGCGGAAGGCTTTGAGCCGTTCCAATTCCGCCGGGGTGGAGGCCAGCCAGGCCTGCTCCTCGCGGCCGCCGGCAACGGCCAGCGCGGCGGAGGCGGTCGCGGCCCGTTCGCTGACCCGATCCTCGTTGTCCCCGTGAAACTCCAGGTAGACCGCCACGCCCGCGGGCGGCGGTTCCGGCACATCGCGGAAGGCCGGGGTGGAGGCCTTGCGTCCGCGCAGCATGGCCAGGGCCGCCTGGTCGAAAAATTCGATCGCCGCCGGAGCTGTCGCGCCTGCGCGCAGGGCTTCGACAAATTGCAGCGCCGCCGCTTCGGAGGGCAGGAAGGTCTGAAGGCCCCACATCGAGGGCGGATGCGGAACCAGGCGCAGTTCGATTTCGGTGACGATGCCCAGCGTGCCTTCGGAACCGATGAAAAGGTCCAGCAGATCCATGTCGTCCGCCACAAAATAGCCCGAGGCGTTTTTGACCTCCGGCATACGGTACTCCGGCAACCGTCCAGCGAGGCGCTCGCCGTCCACACTTTGCACCGCAAAAGCGCGTCCGGCGGCCCGTTCCCGGCCGCGGCGCAAGGCCAGCCGGCGGCCGTCCGCCAGCACCACGCGCAGCGCTTCGACATAACGCCGCGTCGAACCGTAGGCGTAGGAACAGGCGCCCGAGGCATTGCAGGCCAGCATGCCGCCCAGACTGGCGGAGGTCTCCGTCGGATCGGGGGGAAACCAGACCGGCGCGCCGACGCGCAGGGCGCGCAGCGCCTCGTCGGCGCCGGGCCGCGCCACGCCATCGGGCAGACGGTGGGCGACGGCCTCGCGCAGGGCCTTAAGTGTCAGACCGGGCTGCACGGTCAGGCGGAATTCCCCCAGCACGGCTCCGGGCCGCAAATCCAGGATGCGATCCATGCGGCCGAGATTGAGAATCCGCCCGCCGTCCGGCACGGCGCCGCCGGTGATGCCCGTGCGCGCGCCCTGCACCGTCACGTCTTCGTCCGCCGCTGTCTCGCGCAGGCAGGCGATGACTTCATCTTCGTCGCGCGGAAAGGCGATGGCCCCGGCATTTCCCACGCGGCGCGATTCGTCGCGCAGATAATCGGCGAATTCCAGCGCGACGTTATTCCGCCAAAGGGGCGGCCTTTCCGGGCTGGTCGCGCTGCGTTCGACAGTGGTCATTGCGCGCCTAGATTGTCACGGCCGCCGCCAGGCACGCGCCGATTTCTTCGCTCACGCGGCGAACGATCGCGTCCGAGACCGGGATGTTGACGCGCATCAGGCACATGGACTGATCGGTCTTGGAATTATGGGAGTGGCGGATATCCTCGATGTTGATCTGCGATACGGCCAGCGCGGCGCTGATCTGGGCCACCACGCCGGGGCGGTCGGGGTACTGGAAGAAAACGGTGTGGCCGTGCGGCTCGAAATAGAGGTGGTCGAAATCGTTGATGCGCGCCACCATCGGCGTGCCTTCCGCGACCGTGCCGCGCACGCTGGCCTGCTTCAGATTCTCGGCGTCCATGGCCGCCGTCAAGTCCACCGTGATCGAACTCGCGAAGTTCTTGTGCGGATCGGTCGCCCGGTTGCGGTACTCGATCCCGCGCTCGCCGAGAAAGCGCACCGCCGCCTTGGCGTCCATCGAACGATCGAATTCATCCCACAGCGCGCTCACCATGGGCACGATCAGCCAGTCCGCGAAGGGTTTCAGCGAGCCGTAGCAAGTGGTCTCGATGCGCTGCAAGCGCGCGCCCGAGCCGACCACCGCGCGGCAGACGCGCGCCAGAGAATAGGCCAGGTTGCCGTAGGCGGGATCGAGTCCCTCCGGAATATCGCGGTTGACGACGTAAGCCGTGATGCCCTTTTCGTCGAAGTCCATCAGTTGTTCCGCGGCCCGCCGCGCGGCCGTGGCGTTGGCCTCCTTCGTGCTCGCGCCGAGGTGCGGAAGCATGATGTCGGCGATGTCGGCCACCGACTTGGCGCCGGCCTCGTCTTTGGCGTAAACATCGTTCAAAAAACGCAGCCCTTTCTCCGCCTTGGCGGCGCGCAGGGCGGCCTCGTCCACGATCCCGGCGCGGGCGCAGTTGATCAGCGTCGCGCCCTTTTTCATCAGCGCCAGCCGCGCGGTATTGACCATGTTGCGCGTCTCGTCGTTCTCGGGAACGTGCAGGGTGACGATATCCGATTCCCGGAAAAGGCTGTCCAGGTCGGTCAGCGTGACATCGAAGTCGCCCGCCCGTTCGCGCGAGATCAGCGGATCGTATCCCAGCAGCTTGCATTCGAAGCCGCTCAGGCGTTTGGCGACCAGGCAGCCGATGTTGCCGAGGCCGACGATGCCCACCGTCTTGCCGCTGACTTCGCGTCCCATGAAAGCGGTCTTCTCCCAGTTGCCGGCGCGGCAGGAGCCGTCCGCCTTCACAACATGACGGGCGTCGGCCAGCATCAGGGCGACGACCTCCTCGGCCACCGCGTTGGCGTTGGCGCCGGGGGTGTTCATGACGTCGACGCCGCGCTTGCGGGCGTACTTGATGTCGATGGTGTTGTAACCCGCGCCGGCGCGGATCACGACCTTGAGCTGCGGCAGGGCGGCGATCGTGTCGGCTTTAACGGGCTCGCTGCGGACGATCAGGGCGTAGGTGTCGGGGTGCTCCTTGACCAGCGCTCCCATGTGGGCGCTGTCGTCGTCCTGTACGACGGTGTAGCCCTTCTTGCGCAGCAGTTCGACGGCAATCTTGTCCAGCTTGGTTGGAATCAAAACCTTTTTCATGAAAACCCTTCCGGCGCCCCGCGGGGGGACATCCCATGGCTTTGACCATAGCGCGCCGGACGGGTTATTTCAAGTCGAGGATTCTCTGGTCGTCGCCGACGGCGCCCTCGCGGTCTATGACATAGGGAACCGTGCGATATTCGGTCATGTCGTTCAGTTCGTGCAGCATATGCCGCAGGCTTTCCGCGGCCTCCAGGCCGGCGTCCACCAATTCGCGCGTCAGATTCGGATCCTTGTCATCGATCCGTCGCATCGCGTCCAGACTCATCATCAAGACCGTGGCGGGCTGGCCGAGGTGATGGCAGGCGGCGCCGAGGCTCTCCACCATCACGCGCTGGCGCTCCGCCATGCGTTCCGAATCCTCGGCGCGTTTGTGGTCGCGAATGTCCATCACCGACAGCACGAACCCGACCAGTTCCTCATCCATGTCGCGGTTGGCGGCCGCGGAGACCTGCACCCAGACCTCCCCGTCCGCGCCGCAGCGGGCGTGCAATTCCCCTTCCCACATCCGGCCGGCCCGGACCGTTTGAAGCATCTCGCCGATCCGCGGCGTTTCGGTGAACAAGTCCGCCAGGGGATGCCCCTTGAGCGTTTCGTGGTTGGCGGTGCCCCAGATGCGCGCGGCGGCCGTATTGGCGAAAGTGATCCGCCCATCCAGGTCGGCGATCGCGATGCCTGTGCCGGCGTTTTGAATCGCGTTATGTTCGGCGCGCAGCTTTTCCTCATCCTGACGCCGCACCGTGACATCGCGGATGAAAAAACACAGGCATTGGCGGTTCTGCACCTGCATGCGATTGACGGCGATTTCGGCGGGAAACAGTTTGCCGTTGGCGCGGGCGCAGTAGGCCTGAACCAGTATGAAGCGCTCATCGTGCAAGCCGTCGTTCAGTTCGCGCAGCGTCCCCGCGTCGGACCCGGAGATCAAGCTGGTAATATTGACGCGGCAAAGCGCCAGGCGGGAACGTTCCAGGAATTCTTCCGCGCGCGGGTTCGCATCCAGCACCCGCCCGTCAGTGTCGGTGATCAGCGCGGCATCGTAAATGTTCTGCAGCAGCCGTTGAAAATCCTCTCCACCCAGCCGCTCCTCGGCATTGGGCGAGGTCGGCGCAGACCCGTCAGCCCGCGCCTTGCGGCGCTCGTTTTCCATCCAAACATCCCGCATATCCGGCGGAATGTCGATTCGCATGGTTTTGGATAGTCTCCCATCCGGCATGCTACACCTCGTTCATGCAACGACAACACTTCCTATTCAGCTTAGGATAAGCAGCTTTTCCGTCCGGCGCAAGTCAAATATTAGAAAATTATCGAAAGCGAGAAAGCCCTGTCTTGACGCCCGCTCAGTCCATGTGCAGGATGGAAGCTTTACGCGCTTGGGCAAGGAGAATACGTGGCTATGCGAGTCAGCGGCGGGGTACTGGGCGGACGCAGGATCGAGGTTCCCAAGGGGGATCTTGTGCGCCCGACGCAGGACATGGTGCGTCAGGCGCTCTTTTCGATGTTGGCGACGCGGGCGCCGGAGAGCCGTTTTCTGGATCTCTTTGCCGGTTCGGGCGCCGTGGGACTGGAGGCCTGGAGCCGCGGCGCGGCGCATGTGACCTGGGTTGAACGCGATCCGCGGACGGCCGCCGTGTTGCGCGGCAATGTGACGGCGCTCTGCCGTCCCGAGGCGGGCATGGCGGGCGCTACGGAAATTGTCGGGATGGACGCGCTGCGCTGGCTCGAACGCGGGAACGCCGCGGCGCCCTACGACCTGATCTTCGCCGATCCGCCCTATGATCGCGACCGCGCCTGCGACTGGCCGCGGCGCCTGGCCGACGCGCTGAGCGCGGGCGCCTGGCTGATGCCCGATGCCCTTTTCATTTTCGAGCAAGCCGCCAGCGTTCCCGAGGCCATACCGCAAGGCTGGAGGTCAGTTTCCAACCGCCGCTACGGCGAAGCCCGGCTGTATATTCTCGCGCGATAATTGCATTTGCCGGCCGCAGGGCGAACGCATCATGACTACGGAGAGCGTGCGCCCTTGGCAGCCAAGGTTGAGGCAAACGAAATTTCACCACGAAGAGCACGAAGTTCACGAAGTCAATCTGATTTGCTGCTGGCGCCTGCATTCCTGTCCGCCAAATCCGCTTCCAATCTCCCCCTTATATCCTTACTCTTCGTGACCTTCGTGTTCTTCGTGGTGAGTCATCCCGCTCTCACCGCGTCATAATCGTGCCTCCGTCAGGCGGTTTCTCCCTTCGTAACCTTGGCTCCAGACAATCGTTCCCGCCCCAGACACCTCATGACCACGCCAATTCCGTCCCTCAAACCACTGGCCAATATCGGCTAAACTGTTACGGGTACGGTGGGTAAAATCGCTACGGCGCCAATTCGGCCAAATCTACGACGCCAATTCGGCCCGCAACAGCTTCGACGTTTCTTGAGTAGTTCTATGCGGTTCACCAACTGATTCATCTGCTGATTATACTTGGCTCTCGCCTTGCCCCCTTCAGGAGAGACGACAGCTCGAACCCAGAACTGTCTACATGCTCTGAGTGTAGGATCGTCGAGCTCCTTCTGAATCCGCTCGTAGGCGACTCGGGCCTCCGCATAACCTACTGCGTTTTCAGTTCGTACCCCTGCTACACCGTCGTCCGGGCATACGGATGGTGCCTCCCCGGTCTGGGTTTGGACATGCGAAGGCACTTCATCCAAGTAGATCGCAAGAAGGCAACGTTCCTTCTCGGTCCTGGCTTTATTCAGGCGGCAAAACACTTGAATCTCATGAGCGTGCTCAGGTTGCATACGCGTCGCGATGACAGCCATATTATCAAAGTAGGCCACTTCTATCGCGCCCCATTCGTTTGCCAGCGTGGCAGGCTGAACGGACTGGGTCTGACAGCCGTTCCCGAACAATGCGAGGAACAACAGGCAGCAAGAGTTAGGTATTCTCGTTTTGCCAACAGAAAGCGGCGGGGTCAAGGCGGTGGGAAGGCGGTGGGGGTCAGCCCTCGAAATAGCACTTAGCCTCATTTTGCTCCTTCACTCTTTCCCTGCGGCTTAACAAGGCGGTGGGGGTCAGCCCTCGAAATAGCACTTAGCCTCATTTTGCTCCTTCACTCTTTCCCTGCGGCTTAAGGAGGCGTCAATAAATAACATAGACATTACCGCGTTTATGTAGCACGCTTGAGAGTCATGAGTTCTGACTCATGCGGCTAACCTTAGTCCTTCGGCCCTATCGATGTCAAGATGTTGGCGGATGAATTTCACAAGGGGATTGTTTTTGGACGCAACCCCGAGAAATAGCGGGAGGCTGTGGCGCAAG
>JANYBP010000117.1 GCA_025360745.1 bacterium | reverse complement strand
AACCCGTGGCGCGCCGCTTGTCTACAAACTACAAAAACCTGCTCGCCATCATCGAAGAAATGACCGCCTTGAACATGTATCTTCTCAAGAACGATGCACTGGAGTAGCCTGCTGTCAGCGGGAATTACCGAAGGGCATTGGTCCTAGCCCAACTGACGCAGAGGGGCTTCGTTGCAACACTCACGCTATCCGCCACGAAAGGCGTCGACATTCTCGCCTCAAGCCAATCTCTCAGCCGTCTATTCAAGGTCGAGGTCAAGACGACCGTGAAGGAACCGGGTATCGTGTCCTTGTTCGGCGATAAACCATTCTACCGCTGGCCGATGAACAAGAAGCACGAAACGATCGCGGACAAGAACCTGATCTATTGCTTTGTCTATCTCAAAAAGCCGGATGATCTCCCTCTCTTCTTTGTTGTTCCCAGCAAAGAGGTCGCGCGATACGTCAGGTGGCAACACCAACACTACCTCAAGACTCGAAAGAGGGCCGTAGTTGACTCAAATATGCGTGTCTTCCGGATTTCCGTGGACGACCCCGACCACTGGAAGAATAACTGGAAGCAGTTTAAGAAATGATAACACGGCGAACCATCGCCCCCACCGTACCGCTCACCCGCGGCGGGTTCGCCGTCCGGTGAGACGGGGCGCGGCAGGGTCAAGGGCGCGGCAGAGATCAATTGGGGTCGATCAGATCAATTGGGGTCAGATCAATTGGGGTCAGGGCGAAACAATCAACAAAGTCAATCGTGTCAATCGGGTCCAAGCGCCGCGAAGCGCCAGCGCAGCAAGCCGCTTTTTCGCGAGGCGCCAAACTCATCCCCTCATTCGTGCTTCAACCCATTCAGCGCCTTTCCCAAATACCACGCCCGCATACGCGAATTTATCACCGCCACGCATTCCGTCAGCTTGCCCGCCCTGTTGGACCGTCCAGAATTCCCAACCGTCCCGCCGCCGCTCGCCGACGCCCCCGACGCGCCGGGCCTACTCCTTCAATGCCTACAGGAAATCCCTGTTTTCTTATTCGATCCCTACACCTTTCTGACAGTCCGACGCTTGATTCACAGACTGAAGAACTGCTTTCTGCGCGGTTTACGCTATAATTGCGGCATGGCGCTGCACTTGCTGCATGTGGATATGGATGCTTTTTTCGCGGCCATCGAGGTGCGCGATAATCCGGCGCTGCGCGGGCTGCCTGTGATCGTCGGCGCCCCACCCGACCGGCGCGGGGTTGTCTCGACCTGCTCTTACGAGGCGCGCGTTTTCGGCGTGCATTCCGCCATGCCGTCGCGCACGGCCTACAAACTTTGCCCGCAGGGGGTCTTTCTGCCCGGCAGGCATTCGCACTACTCGGCGGTTTCGCGGCAGGTCATGGAAGTGCTCGAAAGTTTCACGCCTTACGTCGAACCGGTTTCGGTGGACGAGGCTTTTCTCGACGTCGCCGGTGTGCTGCACGCCTGGCCCGATGCCGCCGCGCTGGCGCGCGCGCTCAAGGCCCGCATCCGGGAGCGACTGGGACTGACCGCCTCGGTCGGCGTCGCCACCAACTTGTTCCTGGCCAAACTGGCGAGCGACCTGCATAAACCCGACGGACTGACCGTCGCGCCCGAGGATGACGCGTCCATCCGCGCCTGGCTGGCGCCGCTGCCGGTCGGACGGCTCTGGGGCATCGGACAAAAGTCCGAAGCGATCCTGGCCGCGGCCGGCATCAAGACCATCGGCGACCTGCAGGGACTCGGCGAGGCGCGCCTGGTGGCGCTGCTCGGCATCGGCATGGCGCAACATGTCTGGCCGCTCGCCAACGGCCGCGACGAGCGCCGGCTCAGTCCGGAGCCGCGCGACGAACGCACGATCTCGCACGAGCATACCTTCGACGAGGATTGCCGCGATCTGGAACGCGTCCGCGGCGTGTTGCTGGAACAGGCCGAACGCGTCGCCGTACGGCTGCGCGAAGCCGGCCGGCTGGCCCGCACCGCGCGCATCAAGGTGCGCTTCGGCGATTTTTCGACGATCACCCGCCAGGCGCCTTTTCCCGCGCCCACCGACACCGATCGCGAATTACGCCAGGCCGCGCGGCTGCTTTGGGAACGCGAGGGCATCCGGCGGCCCGTCCGGCTGATCGGCTTCGGCGTCTCCGATCTGGTTACGCCCGGCGAGGCCGCCCCGCGGCAGCCGATGCTCTTTCCGGAATTCGACCGTTCCGCCGCGCCGCCCACGCGCGAGCGCGACCGGCGCATCGACCGCGTGGTGGACCGCCTGCGCGCCGATTTCGGACGCGATGTCATCCGCCGCGGCGAATAGCCGGCGCGGGCCACCGCTTCAGGGTGCGCCGAAACAAACGATCCGCCCGTCAACCGTTGTCAAAAGCAACCGTCCGTCCGCGGCGGAAAGGCCGTCAATGACCGGCGCGCTTTCGAGCGGCAGCTTTTGCAGCACACTGCCGTCGGCGGCCGACATGACCCAGAGGGCGGGCTTCTCCGCGCTGTCGCGATAGGCGGGAATGGCGGCGCCATACAACCGCGAACCCGCCAGCAGCAGGGCTTGCATCTGCTGCTTGATCTCCTTGTTCGTCCACTGCGCGGCGCCTCTTCCCAGCACCAGTCCCAGCCCGAGCTCGGTTGGCGCGAGGTTCTTGCCCCGGGTACGCGCGCTGGAAAAGTAGCGATGCTTGTCGAAGGCCAGCAGGTAGCCGTTATTGATGTTACCCATGGTAAAATTACGCTTGCGGTTGGCGGTCTGTCCCGGATCGAGCGAATCTAACACGTTCAAGACGGACATCTGGTACCAGGTCCCGGCGGTGCGCAAGCGCGGCAGCGGCGGAGTGTTCGTGTTGTCGTCCGGGTTATAGGCGGCGGGCTGCTGCCGCTCCTGGGCCTCGCGCGAAACCGGCAGGATCACCTGCTGTCCGTCGCTGATCAGCACGTCCGCCGGACGGGCGTCGTTGAAATTCATGCGCGCCACGATTTTTCCGGTCAGCGGCTCGACGCTGTAGAAGTAAAGTCCGCCGTCCATCGCGCCGCAGCGTCCGGCCACGAAACAGGCGCGGTCCTTGAGAACCAGCACGCCGCTCTGAACCGGCCAGGCCGACTCGAAACGGTTGAACGCGCTCATCAGCTTCTGTTCCGGGGCCGCGAACAATTGCCAGACCAGCTTTCCCGTCGCCGCATCCAGCGCATAGACCTGCCCGGCGTGATCGCCGAACAGACACAGCCCGTTGTAGTAAGTCGGCGCGATCGAGACCCGGCCTTCGGTGGCAAAGGTCCACTTTTCGCGGCCCGTATCCAACGTCAAGGCCACCACCCGCTGCCGTTCCGTATCGGCCACGAAAACCAGCCCATTGGCGGCGGTCGCCTGCGGAATCCGCGTGCTCCCGAGTTTGACCGACCAGCGCTGCTTCAATTGCACAGGCAGTTCGCCGGCGTAGCAATCCGAACGCAGAATATCGCCGCGATAAATCGGCCAGTCGTTGGAGCCAGCGGGCGCGGCCGCGGGCGCAACCCCGCTATTCAGGAGCTGCGGCGTGACCGCTCCGTTCGGAATCGCGCTGCCTGGCGAATAGGTCAGCGAGCCGCGCAGCGAAATCAGGCAACTACAGTAGTGCGGCCCGTTGTAAACCAGCCCGTAGGCCGCGATTGCCCCCGCAACACATGAGGGCCGGACGCCGACTGTGTTCGTGATTGCGCCGGTGGCTTGATCTATGAACCTGCCGTCGCCGACAAGCACATAGCGGTCCGTGCAACAATTCGGGAAACAGCGTCCTTCAATCCACGACGACGCCTGCGTGGCGCTGAGCTGCTTGCCGGTTTTTGCATCCAGAAGGACCTGCTCCATAGAACTGGTCTTGCCGGCCTTGATTTGGTACTTGAGGCTGACATGCTCCGCCAGCGCCATCATCACGCAGGTGACCCCGGGGCGGTCCGGCTTGTGGGTCCAGCGCACCTTCCCGTTGGCGCGATCCAGCGCCACAACGTTGCCGCCCAGCGCCAGGTAGACATTGTCGCCGCGACACATCAGGCGCGTGTCGGCCTTGTTCGGAAAAGCCTCAAAATCCTTGAACGGAACCTTCCACAGAGAGCGGCCATCGGGCAGTTGGAAAGCTTCCACAGAGTCGCCGCGCAGGTTGTACACCACACCGTCGCCGGCGGCGTAGTGGCAGTGGTAGGGAGAGGAACCGGGCAGCGGCAAAATCAATTTACCGGTCTGCTTGTCGATCACACCCGACGAGGCAATCAGCCAAGCCCCCATCGAAGTCACCCGATTTTGCGCGGGACCGTAATCCATGACCAGTTTGCCGGTGGCGGCGTCCCTGGCGACCAGCTTCTTGTTCTGGTTGCAGTAAACGCGCTGCTCGTCCGCGCAAAGAATGCGGTCGGTTCCACGCCAGTCCGCCGCGACGGATTCGCCCATCTTCTCGCGCCACAGGTCGCAGCCATTGTGCGCATCGCGGGCGACCAGCACCCACTGATTTAAGTTAGGGTTGATCCACTCTGATTCGATATGAAAGTCCCGTCCACCCGCCATGATGTCATGGAACGAGGTGTAACTCGACCAGGTGGGCCCGTTGACCCAGCGGACCTCCTTACCGGGACCGGCCACCTTGTCGGGCGCTACGCGGGTCTGTTCCGGTCGGCCCATCGTGTCGGGCCACTCGCCGTAGCGCGGATCCATTCGCTTCACAATCCTGATCCAGGCGCCCTTGCGCGAAAGCGCTTCCGCCCTGGCCAGTTCGATTCTACCCGCCGCGGCCAGCAGAGCGGCGGCGTCCTTGCCGTCATCGCTGCCCACCACGGCCACGCCGCCCGGCTGCAGCACACGCACGATCTCGGAGAGCGGCAAATCCTTCAAATCGCCCGCGCCCCACCCTTCGGCGACAATCAGGTTCACCAGGTCGTCCAGATAAGGCAGATGCGCTGTGCGGCGCCAGCTCACCGAAAGGCGGGCGGCGTTCGCGTCGCTCAGCAATTCGTCACGCAGGCGCCCGGCGCGCTCGCGCTCTCCGACCACAGCTTGAACGTAGAGCCGACTGCCCGCCGCGAGCTGCGCGAGACTTTGGCTCTTGGTCGCGCCCAGATACAGGCACAAGCCATTGCGCACCGTGGCGTCGGCCTGTTTGAGCGCCAGCCCGGCGACCGTCGAGTCAGACCCATCCGCCGCCCGACAAGTTCCCCCCACCGCCAAAGTCCAGGATGAAATCGCGATTCCGACCAGCACCGCCCATGATTTGCACATTGAAACCTCTCCTTGCTGAAAGTTTACGGTATTTGCGGATTAGCAGCCATCGTAATTATGGCCGATGCGTAATGCTTCAGTGACGCAGTGAGTATGGAAAGGTAGGGCGCTCTCGCCGAGAGCGCCCTACCTTTCCATTTCGCAACCTCACTGAAGCATTACGTCGCTGTACAAACGAATTTTTTAAGGTCATAAAATCAGTCCAACCAGTGGGACGCCGGCTGCGTTAAAAATTCCTCCAACGGAATACCCTGGGCGCCGACAAGAATTTGACGTTTGACTGCCGGGAAGGCCTTGGCAAAAGCGGCAATACCAGGCAACAGGGTCTCTCGTCGGCCACTCTTGACCTCGATAGCCGTGACGGATTTACCGGCAAACAATACAAAGTCCACCTCGCGGTTACGCTCGAGCCAGTACTGAACTTCGATCCCTGTTTCGATCGCGCTATTGAGAAGATGAGCGCCGACGGCGGATTCGACAAGACGCCCCCAGTGGTCGCGCTCGGTGTGGATGCGTGAAAAGGTGCTATGGGCGAGCGCGGTCATGAGCGCGGTGTTAAGCACCTGAAGTTTCGGGCTCGATCCACGTTGCCGCGCTGTCTGGCCGGCGTACTTGGATAGGCCCGCAAGCAGTCCCGCGCCCCGGAGCAAGTCGAGATAGTGCGCAAGGGTCACGGTGTTGCCGGTGTCCTGCAACTGGCCCAGCATCTTCTGGTAGGACAGAACCTGACCGGAATAATCGCATCCGAGATGAAAAAGACGACGCAAGAGAGCCGGTTTGTCCACCCGCGACATCAGCAGAATATCGCGCGAAATAGTCGTCTCAATCAGGGCATCCACGATATAGCGCCGCCAGCGGTTCTCGTCCTCTATCAGAGATGCCGCGCCAGGGTATCCACCGAAGTAAACATACTGCTCGACGGACCAGCCGAAGGCGGCTTTCATCTCGGTGTAGGACCAGTGAGGAACCGTGATGACCTCAAAACGACCGGCCAGGCTTTCCGTAAGTCCTTTTTGTACGAGCAGTGGCGATGAGCCTGAAAGGAGGACGCGGAGTGGGACATTCGCGGCGGAGTCTTCGTCCCAAAGGCGCTTGATGGTCTCGGACCAACCCTGAACCTTCTGAACTTCGTCCACGATCAGCAAGGCCGGATGAGCGCGCTGCTCCCTGTGCGTGAGCGCCCGGGCAATATCCCACTGTTGATTGATCCAGGCACGATCCTGAAGCGTGGGCTCATCGGCCGAGGCGTAATGAAAGGGCATACCGATTTCGTTGGCCACCTGCATGGCGAGAGTGGTCTTACCCACCTGGCGGGGACCGGCCAGTACTTGGAGAAAACGACGGGGCTCACGCATTCGTTTCAATAGCGCGAGAAATATTAGCCGTTTATACTGGGATTTCATGCCGATCTCCTACGGTTTGCTCACTACGGTGAGTAAAATTACTCTGATCTGAGGCGTTGTCAATAATTAAACGAGGATGATCAGCCGTCCGCATTCCGGCCGCGTAGCAAAGCGCCACTTCGCAGCGGTGCATGATTGAAGTGGTTTCTCAGCACCGCCCACCCGGCAGGTCGCCGTACAGCGGGGGCGGCGAAAGAACGGAGCGTTATTGGGCCGGTTCGCTTCGTTCGATCTTGTCGATGCGGTAGTGTTCTTCAAAGGACCAGGTCACCTTGACTTTGTCGCCGACTTTGAACTTCTCAAGTTGACGCATGATATCCTTGTCGAAGCCGCCGCCCTTGTCCGGCATGCCGCCGCGCCAGTGCGGCATCAGGGACAACGGGCCCGCATCGCCTTTGACCGTGATCTTGCCGCCTTCCTTCGCGATAAGTTCGCCGACAATCTGCCCTTTCGTCACGGCAGGGGTCGGTTCGGGGGCCGCCATGGCAAAACCGATGCAGGAAAACGCCAGCACCACCGCCAATACAGCATTCTTTGTCTTCATATCGTAGCTCCTTTCGACTTGTTACTCTCCAAACACGGACTATTTCTCTCCAAGAACTTCGAGGTATGGCACTTGGATGCCGTAGGCGCGTTGCAGCGCGCGCAATTCGCGCACGGTATCGGGCGCGCGGGTCTGGGTGTGGCGGCCGATCAGGTCGTAGGCCTTCTGCCAGGCCCAGTCGGTGCGCACCTCGGGCGGACCTTGCGGCGCCTTGGTCAGGTCCAGGTCGAAGACCATATCGCATTTGATGTCGCCCGCCCGGCCCTGGACCTGGAAAACCAGGCGCGCCGCGTTGCTCGGCACCCGTCCGTAGAGCAGCAGCGGACGGTCCAGGTAAAGGTTCATGGTCTGCGCGGGCAGAAAATCGCTGTTCAGATCCATCCCGGCAAACCGCACCCGCACGTCGGTCAGCACGGGACGGCTGACCTCCAGCGCCCGCTGTTCGATAGCCTGGGGAATGTCCCAGCGTCCGCTGCGTACGATCACGGAGTCGCCGCGATTGCGCTGGCTGAGCAGATCGAGCAAATAGGCGTTCACGCCCCGGAAGGTGCCGAGGGAATAGGTGGAAAGCGCGCCGTCGTTGTCCACCGTAAACTGTCCGATGACCTCCGATGAATCGGTCAGGCCGACGGTCGGCACGCCGTCGCTGACCATGATCGCGATCGCCGGCCGCCCCGGCGTGCGCGGCAGGTCAAGCAATTGCCGCATGGCGCGGTAGATGTCGGTGTTGCCGGATGCCTGCAGCGATCCGACAAAAGACTCGGCGCGGGCCACGGTATCGGGATCGGCCGCCATCCAGTCGGGGAAACAGAGGCGCTGGCGGTCCTGAAACGCCACCACATTGAAGCGGTCGCCGGCGCGCAGTTGCTTCAGCGCCAACCGCCAGCCTTCGCGGCAGAAGTGCAATTTCTGTTCCGTGATACTGGCGGAGCAATCCTGCACAAACAACAGGTCGCGCGGCAGCACCGGTAAGACCCCGGGCCCCAGCCGTTCGATCGTCACAAGAACATAGGCATTGTCGCGGTCGCGCGGCGCGCGATAAACCTGCACGCCGGCTTTGAGATGCTTCTCCAGCGCGCGGTAAATCGCTTCGCGCGGCGTATCGTCAGGCGGACGCGGCATGCTGGGCAGGACGGGAGGACGCAGGGCTTCGATGCGGCGGCCCGCCGGAGCGCCCGCCGGTCCACCCTCGACCTGCCCGCCCCAGCCGATCGGACCGGCGCCAAAAAGCGGCCAATAGTTGCTGGATGCGCTCCCCCCGCCCGCGCTGTCGCGATCGGCCACGGGCGGCACATAGTCGGCGGCCCGAGCCATGCGCGGCGTATCGGAGAGGTAGCGCCGCGCCAGGCCCGGCAGTTCGTCGCGCACCACCTGGCGGTTGATCATGACCACTTCCTGCCGCGGTTCCCAGCGCATGGCCGGCGTCACGGCCGGCTCGCGCAGACTCTCGCGTTCGCCCAGCAAAACGCCGCCGCCGACCGCGCGCGGTTCCAGCGCGCCTTCGCCGGCCCCTTCATGGAAGGCCAAACCCTTGCCGGCGCCCGCGCCGCCGCGTCCCTCCGTCCCCTGCCCCGCCGATTCCGCGCCGCCTTCGCGCGGCTCCAGCGGCGGCGGAGTCACCGGCCGCGCGCCGGGCGCGATCGCGGGCGGAAGTTCCTCCATGCGCACATCCGTCAGGCGCATCGGTTTCAGCAGCCGTTCCGTCATCGGCAGCATGCGGCCGGGAAGTTGAAATGTCGGCAGCAGCAGCGCCAGCAAGCCATGCAGCAGCAGCGAACCGCCCACGGCGGCGCCCATCCATATCCGCCTGCGCCGGAGCCAGTGCGAACGCATGCGCGCATCGCTGACTGACGCGGCGCCGCCTCCGCCGGGAGGCATGCCCGACCTCGGAGCACCGGGATCGACGCGGCGCAGATATGAAACACGCACGCTCATGAGTAATTCCAGAAGTCAGAAGTCAGAATCAAGAAGTCAGAAGTCATTCCGGATTGCGAATCCCGAATCCTGACTTCCATTGCATTAATTTTCATGACTTGCCCCCCGCGGTCCGGTCCGGATAGCGCTGTCGCAATTCCTCGGTCACCTTGTCGGACTCCGCGACACGGCCCAGCGCGCGCAGGACGCGCGCCGCGCCCGCCAGACAGTCGGGCACCACTTCGGGACTGTCGAAAAGCAGGCCGACGCTCAGGTAATGCCGCGCCGCCGCGTCGAGATTGCCCTCGGCTTCGTAGGCCCGAGCCAGCCCCGCGTAGGCGCGCGCCCGCACGGGCAGCAGCGCCTCGCCCTGCGCCAGCGCGGCGGCGCGTTCGTAGGCCGCGCGCGCTTCCGCCGCACGTCCGCCTTTGAGCGTCAAAGCCCCGAGTTCCATCCACACCTGCGGAGTCAGCGGCGTCGTCACGGCATAGGCCACGGCGCTGCGCAAGTTCGTTTCGGCTTCCGCCACACGTCCCTGCGCAAGCTCCGCGCGGGCCGTCCAGTAGGCCGCCCGCTGCCGCCAGCCATCGCTGTCGGCCCGCCGCGTCAGCCGTCCCGCCGTCGCCGCCGCGCCCGCGCCGTTGCCGTGGCCCGCCTGATACTCCGCCAACCACTCCAGCACTTCCAACGGGAAGCGATCCTGTTCGGGCGAATTCAACAGAGCTTCCATCAGCGCCGCCGCCTCCGCGGCCGCCTCGGGCCGGTCGCGACGTTGCAAGGCCAGCGCCAACCGGAAGCGCAGACGCGGCAGCAAATCCGCGGCTGGCGACGACGCCAGCGCCGCGCGATATTCCGCCTCGGCGGCCTCAACCCGTCCGCCCTCTTCGGACATGACGCCGCGCCAGAAGTGGGCCTCCGCGCCGTGCCGCGTCCGCGGCGCGCGCGCCAACAGTTCCTGCCAGGCCGCCAGCGCATCGGCGTCGTGCCGCCGCCGCGTCTGCAGCGCCGCCTTTTGGTAGAGCGCTTCTTCCAGCAGCTCGCTCTGCCCATACTCCGCCGTCAACCTGGTCCAGTCGGCCACAGCCGCGTCGTCGCGTCCGGCCTGGGCCCAGGCCTCGGCGGCGGCAAAAAGCGCCCGCGGCGCCAGCGGATGTTTCGGCCAGGTCCGCGCCAACTCCTCGAAAACCGGCGCCGCGGCCACGCTCTGGCCGTTGCGACGCAGCAGATGCCCCAGGCGATAGGCCGCCTCGGGGGCCAGTTCGCTTTCCGGAAATTGTTCGCGCACCAGGCGGTAGGCTTGAATGGCGTCGTTGGTTTCCCCCGCGGCCGCGCTCGATTCGGCGATCAGCCAGGCCACGTCGCAGCGTTGCGCCGGGGCGGGGTTCAAGGCGCGCGCCGCCAGCCGCGCCTCGGCGGCGCGCCCGGCCTTGTGCAGCGCCAGCGCACGCTCGTAAGCCGCCGCGGCCGCGGGCGCGCTCTCGGGATAACGCGCCAGCAGGTTGCTGTAAACTCCCGCGGCGGCATCGTATTGCAGCAGTTGGCGGCGGGCATTGGCTTCGAGATAGAGCCACTCGGCGTCCCGCCCCGGCGCCGCCGCCGCGCCGGCCTTGCGGGCGGCCTCGGCGACGCGCAGCGCATCGGCATAAGCGCCAGCGTTTTGAAAAGACCAGGCCATCGGCAGCCAGGCGGCGGCCAGTCGTTCGTCGGACGGCGTGTCGCGCCAAAGATGCTCATAGGCCCGCGCGGCGGAGGTCCATTGTTTCAGACGGTATTGCAATTCGCCGATCTGAAACCAGGCCTCAGCCCCGGCGCGCGCGGTGGCGGGCTTCGCCGTCGCCGCCGCGTAGAGTTCCAGCGCCTGCGCGGTCTCGCCGCGCAACGCCAGCACGCCGCCCAGCGCCAGCGCGGCCAGCGCGGCCTGCGGCGTGTCCGGATGGCGGGTGCGCACCTGTCTGTAGGCCCGCACGGCATCGTTGGTGCGGTTGGCCTGCTCCAGAGTAAGTCCGTAGAGGTAGCCCGCCGCCGCACCGGTTTCGCCGGTCGCGATGCCGCAAACCTCCCCCATCCAGTCCAGCGCCGCGGCGGTCTGTCCGCGCTCGGCCAGATACTCGGCTCCCCGCAGCCCCGCCTGAACACGCGCACTGGCGCCAGTGGCGGCAAAGGCCGCCCGGTAATCGCGCTCCGCGGCGGCGGCCTGCCCGAGCGCCCGTTCGCATTCGGCGACCCTGAACAAAACCGTGGGCCGGGAGGTGGAATCGCCGGCGCCGTCGAGAAATCCGCGGTACTCGCGCAGGGCCATATCGTGCAACCCGCGCGCAAAAAGGCCGTCGCCCAATTCGCGCTGCTCGTCGGCGGTCAACGCCATGGCGACGCCGGACAGGCAGGCCAGCGCCACGCCCAGCCAGACTCGTGGCCAGAATTTCATCGTGTTGAGGATGGGACCGCATCCGTCGCCGATTCGGCGGCGAACGAAACGTTCCAGATGTCCGCGCGGCGGCAGAGATCGAGCACGCGGATGACATGTTCGTAGGCCGTGCGGCGGTCGGCGCGCAGCACCACCGGTTGGCCCGGGAAAAGTTTCACCAGCCGCTGCAGGAGCGTGGCCATTTCCGCTTCGTTAAGCTGACGCCCGTTGACCACCACCGTCCCGTCGTTCTTGACGTTCAGGATCAGTTCCCCCGGCAGCCGCGCCTCGATGCGGGCGGATTGCGCCGTCGGCAGCGTGATGTCCATTTCGGCTTCCCAGCGCATGTACATCTGCGAAGTCACGAAAAAGCAAAGCAGGAACAGCATGATGTCTACCATCGGCGCGATCTGAAAGCCGACGGACGGAGCCCGGTATCGTCCGCGGAAGTTCATGCGCGCGGCACCCGCAAAAGCGTATTAAAAAGGTCGTCCGAAACCGCTTCCAGATCGCTCACCAGGCGCGCGGCGCGGCGGCGGTAGAAGCCGTAGAAAGCCATCGCCAGGATTCCCACAATCAGTCCGCCGGCGGTGGTGAACATGGCCTCCGAAACGCCCGAGGCCAGCAGCATCGGCTTGGCCTTGGCGGCGTCCATCGCGACGGCGCGAAAGGCGCCCACCATGCCGAAGATCGAGCCCAGCAGTCCGATCATCGGGGAAATCACGGCGATATCGAGCAGAACCTGCGGTTGTTCCTGCAGCGCCGCCCCCTGGCGCGCGCCTTCGCCCTCGATAGCGCCCTTGAGCAGCGCGGGATCGGGCTTGTGGTCCTGTGCCTCCGCCAATTCCAGCGCGGCCAGTGTCACCGCGGCAAAAGCGCAGGGCCGGTAACTACAGGCTTGCCGGGCATCCTCGCGCCGGCCCTCCTGCAACTTGCCCATCACGTCGTCGCGCAGCGTCGCGGGCGCCACCAGCGCCAGACGCATGGTCACGGCATCGAAAATGACGATCGCCACACTGGCCATCGAGAGCAGCAGCAGCACCCACATGACGATGCCGCCCTTTTCGAATATCAGGTCCAGTGTGAGCCGCTCGCTTTCCACCACCGCCGGCACGGTCGGCGCCGTAACCGCGGCGGTCGTTGCCGGCGCAGGCGCAGGGGCCGGCGCCGCGTGCGACACGCCCGCCATCAAGACCAGCGACAACCCGACAGCCAGCGCGACACCGAGCGACCACCTGATCAGCATGTTTTTTTTCATTCGCATAACGCCCTCCTATATTCCGCAGCCGCGGCGGGCTTTCAAGCCGGCGGTGGATACGGCATCTTCATCAGACCGGACACCTTGCGATACCACTGTTTCCGCGCACGCCGCACACCGGCCGCTTCAGCCCTGGCACGCGCTTCCAGAGCCCCGAAATCGAGGCCCGCCGGCGCGCCCAGGTGGACCTTGCGGGCCACGGCCGCCACAGGATCGACCTTTTGCAATTCGTCCAGGTGCGCCTTGACATACTGGTAGGCGTCGCGGAAGGGCATGCCGCCAGCCACCAATTCGAGCGCGCGGTCGGTGGCGAAGACCGGCGGGGTGAAGCCGCGCAGCAAAGCCGCGCGATCGGCGCTCAGTCCTCCGGTCATCAGTGTCATCGCCCGCACACAGGCGCGCGTGGTCGCCAGACCGTCGAAGAACAGCCCCTTGGTTTCCTGCAGGTCGCGATTATAGCCGCTGGGCAGCGACATCGTGATCTGGGTCACCGCCTGATGCGCCGCCAGCACGCGGGCGGCGCGGGCGCGCACCAGTTCCACCACATCGGGATTGTTTTTCTGCGGCATGATGCTGCTGCCGGTGCCGAACTCGGGCGGAAAATGGAAATAGCCGAACTCGGGCATCGTGTAGAGCATCAAGTCGGCGGCGTAACGGCCAAGGCTGACCATAACCTGCACCGCGGCGCCAAGCACGGTGGATTCGATCTTGCCCCGCGCATTGCCGGCCGCCAGCACGTTGTGAATCGGCGCCGAAAATCCCAGCAGGCGCGCGGTCAATTTGCGGTCGATCGGCAGCGGCACGCCGTAACTCGCCGCCGAGCCCAGCGGGCAGCGGTCGTTCAGCGCCGCCACGGCTTCCAGCAGCGCGCCGTCGTCGAGCAGACTCTCGGCATGCGCCGAGGCCCAGAGACCGACCGAGGACGGCATCGCGGGCTGCATGTGGGTGCGGCCCACCATCGGCAAGCGGGCATTGCGGCGGGCAAAGCGCAAGAGCGCCAGCGCCAGTTCCGCCAGCTCTTCGCGCAGATCGAAGAGCGCGCTGCGCGTATAAAGACGCAGGTCCGTGGCCACCTGATCGTTGCGGCTGCGCGCCGTATGCACCTTTTTGCCGAGTTGGCCGAGTTTGGAAGTCAGGCGGCGCTCGACCGCCAGGTGTACATCCTGGTCTTCGACGCGAATCACAAACTTTCCGGCGCTGGCGTCGCGGATAATCGCGCCCAGTTCGCGTATCACCGCCCGGCACTCGGCCTCGCGCAGCACGCGGCAGGATTTCGGCAGCCGAGCCAGCATGGTGGCATGCGCCGCCGAACCGATGCAATCGGCGGCGATCAAGGCACGGTCAAGGATCGCGTCCTCGCCGGCGGTAAAATTCAATACCGCGGGATTAATCCGTCCCACGGTTGTCTCTCGCGCCGCCGTTTTGGTTTGGCTCATAGTTCCGGATCCCCATCGCGTTCTACTTCAAGGGACGGCGGGGTGCGCCATCTCAGAGGCCGTCGTCTCACGCTCAATTCGATCAATATATTCCCGCAGGCGCGACTTTTCAACAACCAATCCGGGAAACCCGTCACGATCGCCGACGTCGTCCGCCTCGTTTTCGATCGCGTCCAGCCAGCGCGTGCGTTCGACCGTCAGGCGATCCAATTCGTTCAAGGCGCGCTCGGCCGCCTCCAGACGGTGGCGCAGCCGCCAGCGCCAGCGATTGCGCGCCACGCCTTCATAGTATAGCGCGTAAGCCTCGGCGACGGCGGCGAGCGCAGGGTCCTGTCCGACCTGAAAGCGCCGCAGACTTGACGCCTGCCAGGCCGCCGCGCGCCGCGCCGACTCCGTATTGACGCCGGGCCGTAAAAAATCCCGCGGTGGCACGGGGGCCGCATCCGGCGATGGACGAACGGAAAGGCGCGTGCGCAGACCGTCCACGGCGTCCGGCGTCAGGCCGCCCATCTCCTGCACAACCTGCTCGCGTTGTGCCAGCCACTCTTGCCACTGGCGCTCGAATTGCGGCGCGGATAACTTCAAGTCCGAAGCGAGATCTAGCGCCTTCACCGGCGCGCCTTCGGCCAGGCGCTGTAGCAGGGCGCGGGTCGCGGCATGGCCGTGGTCGGTGACGAAGAGCGCCACTTCAGCGCACCAGGCGCGTTTTAGCGGGGTCTCCTCGGGAAGCTGTGTCCAGGAGAGCAGCATTTCCAGGCTCGGCGTCAGCGAGGCCGACGCGGCGCGGCGCAGCAAACGATTGCGCGCGCGACAGGCGGGATGACCGCCCTGCGCGAGGCCGACGGCAAACCAGTCCGGAACCGCGCAGCGCAAACCGGCATTCAGCGCAGCGCCCACACAGGCCTCGATCAGTTCTTCACCGTCGGCATTGAGCCATCCGGCGACGGCAACCGTTCCCAGGCCGCCGCCGATGGTGGATGGCGACGATAAGCGCTCGATGCGGGGGGCCGCGCTGGCAGCATCGTGAAGACGGACCAGCAGCACGGGCGCGCCATGGGGCCAGTCATTCTCCAGACGGGCAAGCACCGGTTCCACTTCCGTGTGGCACCAGGCCGCGACAGCGTTGCGCGCGCCGAAGTCGGCGCCCAACACACGAACGCTTACGACATTGGTATCAAGCGCCGCGCTGCCAGTCACAGCCATCAACAGGACCAACGCGGAAACGCGGTGAAAAGGCCGGTCGTTCATGGCGCATGATCGAGGCGCAAGAGGGCGCGTCCGGGCTGGATTTCAACCGCCCGCACTATCGTTTCGAGCCGCAGCTCCCGCCAGAGCGGGGCGATACGCGCCGAAAACCATTTTCGCACCGGATCGCCGAGCCGCCCGGGCAAGGGCAGTAGTCCGACCGATGCGCGATCCAGATCCAGGCGGCCGGATTGCAGGTGCATGCCCAGGCGCAGGGTCAACGGAAAGCTCATCTGAACATACCGTCCGGCAGCGCCCGTGAAGCGGAACCGGGATACTCCTTCAAAAGTCAGATCGCCCGCCGCCATCCGCACCGCAATCGGTTCGGAATGCGTACGGACCAGGCAATTCGAAAGCCATCCATTCAGCGCGGCCTCCGTCACTTCAACTTCCGCGCCGGGGCCGCCGACACAGACAGAGGAGCGGACCGCCAGGATACGTTCTTCAACCGCCCGTCCGCCTTCACTGTCCGTGGCCCCGCCCAGATCTGCTGGCGGAAGCACTGCGAGCAAGCCCGCGGAGATCGCCAACAGCAGCAGCATCAGCAGGAAGATGCGCCATAAACGGCCCCACGGAAAAGGGCGCGGCTGGTTTTTGAACGACATGGCATCGGGGGCGTTGAATTGCAGCCGCTGTCCGCAGCCAACGCAGAACATCCGCCCCAATTCGTTCTCGTGACCGCACAAAGCACATTGAACTGTCATAGACACGTCCCATCATCGCGGAGTGTTCAGTGTTCGGTGTTCAGGAACCGCCAGATTTCGTCTTTCCGGCGCCGTCGGTCTTCGTTTTGCCCGCGCTTTCGGATTTCACCTTGTCGGCGGCGCCAGATTTCGCTTTATCGGCATTTTCAGGTTTCGCCTTGTCAGCATTTTCAGTTTTGGTTTTCTCGGAACTGTCCGTTTTCGTCGCGCCGGGAGCATCCGACTTCGCCCCGCTGCGATAGTTCGAACTGCGATAATCCGTGACGTAGAAACCGCTGCCCTTGAAAATAAAGCCTGCGCCTGTCCCCAGCAAACGCTTCACGCGACCATGGCACTTCGGACAATACTTCAGCGGCTCCGCCGTCATGGTCTGAAATTTTTCAAACACCTGCTTGCACTTCCGACATTCGTATTCGTACGTTGGCATAGTCCATTCACCCACTCTCTTCCACTGTAATGCAAACCGTTGCCAGCCTAGGCGCGGAGCACTCCGCTGTCAAGTCCGACCACGAGTCACAGCATAATCGCTTTTGAAATATTGTCGGCATGTCCATACATCGCAAGGCCAACTTTCGATCTTGATTCGAACCACTCCGCGCCCTTAGGCTCATATGAAGGTCATGCACATCTGCCACAGGAAATCGCCGCTGCTTTTCATTCAATTGCCGCAACTTGACAACGATGTCGCCGCGGCCCATGAGAATATGCCGCTGGCGGCGGCCTATCTGGCGCATGCCGCGACGCGTGCCGGCGAAACGCGCTGGTATCGGCCGGCTCGTCTGTCCGCCACCGATGAACTGCTCGACAACGCGCACTTGACCGGCCGCCTGCTAAACCGTCAACCGGCGGTCATCGCCGCCACGCTCTACCTCTGGAACGTGGAACGCACGCTGCGCGTTTTGCGCGCCGTGCGCCGCCGGGCGCCCGCGGTCAAAATCGTTGTCGGCGGCCCGGAGGTGGCCCGGGCGCATCCCTTCCTTTTCCGCGAAGGCCTGGCCGATGCGGCGGTCGCGGGCGAGGGCGAAGCGGTCTTCCCCGCCATCCTGCGCGCCTTGCGCGGCGCGGGACCGCGTCCGGATTTCACCACCGTGGCGTGGCGTCTGCCCGCCGGAGGCTATGTTTGGGGCGGCACGCCGCCGCCGCCGCCGGACCTTTTCGAAGCGCTGCCCCCACCCCGCGCGCCGGTCTGGCGTCCCGACAGCCACGGCATGGCCTATTTGGAAACTTCACGCGGATGTCCGCTGAGCTGCGCGTATTGCCGTTACCATCACCTGCGCGCGGGCATGAGCCTGCTGCCGGTGGAGGCGGTTCTCGAACGCGTGAGGATTTTGCGCGCCCGCGGGGCGCGGGAAATTCGCTTCATCGATCCCATGTTCAACGCCCATCCGCGCTTCACGGAACTGCTGCTGGCCCTGGCCAGGCTCAATGCCGACGGGGCGGTCGCGTTTTTCGCGGAAATACTGGCCGATCGTCTGACCGCGGAACAGGCCGCGCTGCTGAAACGCGCGCACTTCAGCGAGCTTGAGGTCGGACTGCAATGCCGGCGGCCCGCCGTCCTGAAAGCCGTGCGCCGCGCCGGAACTCCCGCCCGGATCGAAAACGGCCTGCGCCTGCTGACGCGTCAGGGAATGCGCGTCACGCTAGACCTGATGTATGCCCTGCCGCGACAGCGCCGCCGGGACGCGCTGAGCGACCTGAAGTGGGCCGCGCCGCTGCGCCGGGTTAACGTGCAGTGCATGCAAACCCTCTTGCTGCCAGGCACGACCTTGCGTCGCGAGCGCAAACGCTGGGGAATTACCGCCGATCCGCTCCCGCCCTATGGCGTGCGCGGCACCACCGCCATGACGGAAGACGATCTGCGCGCCGTCGAAGCCGCGCTGGCCGTCAATCCGCGGCTGCGTTCCGACGCCACCGCCACGCGTTTCGTCGGCCGCCGGCTGCCCGACATCTTTCAGGAAGAGGTGATCCTTGACCTGGCCGCGGGACTGCCAGCTCTCTGCCCGGGCCGCACGGCGCGCCGCGCCGTCCGCCTGCGCGGCGCGGATTTGTTCGCGCAGCGCCGCGCCATCGCCGCCTTCATCACCCGCACCGTGCGGGCTGAACCGGACAATCTATGGCAATTCGTGCTCGAACCGCGCCGGGAGGAACCGCTCGACCTGCTTGACGCGCTGCTGGCGGCGTTGCGCGCGGCACCCCCGCACCTCCTCGACCGCTATGCCGCGGCCGCGCTCTCGGGACGCCGCGCGGCCCGCCGGATATTCATCCGCCTCGACGGCCGGCGCTTCGATCCCGCCTGGGTGGCGGCGGCGGAAGGCGTCCTGCGCGCGGCCTGCTATTGACCGACGAATTGCACATTGACAACCTTTCTCAATGTGAAATACTACGCGGCATGCGCGAACACGTTGAGCGGACGAACCGCACCGACGAGCTGATGCGGCTCATGGATCGTCTGATGTGCCACCGGCCGTCGCCGCCCAAGCGCCTGACCACCTTGACGCCGCTCGACTTCCGCACCATCCGCGTCCTGGGCGAATTCTCCCCCTGCACAATGAGTTCGCTCTCAGCCGGCACCGGATTGCTGGTGAGCGGCCTGACGCGCGTGGTGGACCGGCTGGTATCCCAGAGCATCGCGGTCCGCAACCAGGCCTCGGATGACCGGCGCTGCGTGCTGGTGTCGCTGACTCCGGCGGGTATGCGAGTTTACCGCGACTTGCGCCGCTGGCGTCGGGAGCGGGCCGCGCGCATGCTCTGCCGGCTCAATCTCAAGGAACAAACACAGTTGCTGGGATTATTCGAACGCATGACCGCCGAGACCGCCGCGTCGCCGGTCGCGCCGTGCGCCCGGCGGACGGAAGGCCGGTAGGATCATGTTCGAGCGACGCAAGCATAACAGGCACACGGCCGGGCAATTCCGTGATAACGGCGCAAGCGGCGGCGGCGCGTTTTTGCGAGCCAATCGCCGGAATCTGGCGCTGCTGGCGGGCCTGCTGGCGCTGGGTTTGGCCGGTTGCAGCACGGTGCAAGAGGCGCGCCAGGCTCAGGATCCGCGGCGCACCCCGCTTGGCGAACGCACACCTATACCGGCCGAACTGGGTCTGTATTCGAATACCGTGCTTTCCCTGGATAAGGCGATCTCGATCGCCATGCGGACCACGCCGCAGGTCGCGATCGCTTCCCAAAACCTAACCCTGGCCTCGCAGCAGGTCGTTGCCGCCCGCGCCGCGCAGTATCCCACGGCCAATGGCTCGGCCGGATACCAGCACAACATGGGAAACTCCCACGCGGACCTCTCCTCCTTCGACTCAGCGGAGGGCTACTCGGCCGGCGTCAACGCCGACTACACGATCTATGACTTCGGCAAGTTGCGCGCCCAGTCGCGGCAGCGCCGCGCCCAACTGCAGGCCGCGCAGGCGCGCTTCCGTTCCACCGCCAACGATACCTACTGGCAGACCGCCACCGCCTTCTACGATCTCTGTCAGGCGCAGGCCCTGGTCGGCATCAATCAGGAGGCGCTCCGGCAGTTCAACGAGCACCTTAAACAGACGCAAGTGCTGGTCGAAATCGGCAACCGCACGCGCTACGATCTGACCAAGGCGGAAGTGGACCTGGAAAATGCCCGGCTGGAATTGCTCTCGGCCAGCAACGCCTGCGTGGCCGCCCGCGCCGTGCTCATACGCAGACTCGGCTTGATTATAGATCCGGGCTTTGTCGTACAGCCGCCCACCGCCCAAGATCCCTCGACGGGGTCGCTGACCGGAAGTCTGGCCATCGCCTACCGCGACAATCCCGATTTACAGGCGCTGCGCCACGACCAAACGGCCGCGATGTCGGGTGTGGATGCGGCCGTGGCGGACATTTATCCCTCGCTGAACTTCAGCCTCGGCGGGGTCTTCAGCGGCGACCACTTTCCACTGCTCTGGAGTCTGGACAGCATGCTTCAGTTCAACCTGCCGCTTTTCGACGGCGACCGGCGACGGACCGCCGTGGTGGCCGCCATCACCGACCTGCGCGCGGCGCGCTCCACAGTGGCGGACCGCGAACAGCAACTCACGCAGGATCTGACGGCCGCCCTTTCCACTCAGGCCACGGCCGAACAGCGTGTGCGCATTGACGTTCTACAGGTGCGCAAGGCCGCGGAAAATCTGGAACTGGTGGACGAACGCTATCGCATCGGGTCGGCCTCGGCGGTGGATCGCACCGACGCCACCGTCGCCTTGGTGCAGGCGGAAATTCAACATACGCGCGATCATTATGTTCTGGCATCCAGCGACGCCCTGGTGCGAAGACTGACGGGCAGGGAATGAGAAGACTGTAAAAGCTGAAGCGTGAAGGTTATTTAGGAAAACCATGAAACACAGAAACAGTGTAATCGCCGCCGGCGTTTTGATCCTGGCGGCTGGCGGCGGGCTTTGGTGGTGGTTTCGTCCCGCCGCGGCTCCGGTCTATACCGGCGTCGCGGTCAAACGCGCCGACCTGACCCAGTTCGTGCGGGCCTCCGGCACCGTCAAGCCGCTCCAACTCGTGCTGGTGGCGACCCAGGTGAGCGGGCCCATCACCAAGCTTTTCGTGGATTACAACGATCACGTTACGGCCGGTCAGACCGTCGCCCAGATCGATCCCGCCACTTATCAGGCCCGCGTCGAACAGGACGAGGCCACAGTCAAGCAGGGCGAGGCGTCCGTGGACTCCGCCAAGGCCAAACTGACGCGCTCGGACGCCGACCTGGCGCGTATGCGCAAACTGGCCGCCCGCGAACTGGCGGCGCAATCCGATCTGGACGCGGCGATCGCCGACCGTGACGGCGCGGCGGCCGACGTGAAACTCGCCGAGGCCAGACTGGTGCAAAGCCGCGCCGCGCTGCGCTCGTCCAAAACCAATCTCGACTACACCACCATCCGCTCGCCCGTGGAAGGCGTCGTGCTCGACCGCAGCGTCAACGAAGGACAAACCGTGGTCGCCAGCATGTCCGCCCAGACCCTTTTCTCGATCGCGACGGACTTGAACACCATGCAAATCGAAACCAGCGTCCCGGAAGCCGATATCGCCGACATCATTCCCGGCAAGTCGGCCCGCTTCCGGGTCGACGCCTTCGAGGAAACCTTCACCGGTGTGGTGCATCAAATCCGGCTTTCCCCCGCCTCGCTCCAGAATGTGGTCACCTACCCGGTGATCCTGCATGCCGGAAATCCGCAACTGAAATTGTTTCCCGGCATGACGGCCAATGTTGACTTCGAAGTCGCGGCCCGCACGAATTGCCTGACCGTTCCCAACGCGGCCTTGCGCTTCAGTCCCGAAGTCGCATCGTCCAAAACACCCGAGAGCGCCAACGCTTCGACCTCCCGCGTCCGCCCGCGCGGACGCGGCCCGCGCGTCTGGATCCAACCCGATCCGAACGTCGCGCCGACTTCCGTCGTCGTCCGCATCGGTATAACCGACGGCGCATTGACCGAGATTCTGGAACCTTCGCCTCTGGGCGAATCTGACACCGTGCTGACAGCCATCGCCAAGCCCGGCACTGAGGCTGCAAAAACGGTCAATCCGTTCATGCCGCAATCGCCGCGCCGCTACCGCTAGCACGCAGGTCAGTATGGTCATCGACATCCAGCAGATTCGCAAGGTCTATCGTGTCGGCGAGGTGGACGTCACCGCGCTGGACGATGTCTCGCTGGGTGTCGCACGCGGCGATTTTGTGGCCATCATGGGCGCCTCGGGATCTGGCAAAAGCACACTGCTCAACATTCTTGGCTGTCTCGACCGCCCAAGTTCCGGCTCCTACCGGCTGGACGGCATCGAGGTCAGCGGCATGGGCCCCGATCAACTGGCCAACGTGCGCAGCCGCAAACTGGGCTTCATTTTTCAGAATTTCAACCTGCTGTCGCGCACCTCGGCGCTGGAAAATGTGGAACTGCCCCTGCTCTATGGCAATCCAATCGGCCATGCGGCCCGTCACCGCAAGGCGCTGGCCATGCTGGAACGCATGGAACTTGGCTCGCGCGTGCATCATTTCCCCGGCCAGCTCTCGGGCGGACAGCAGCAACGCGTCGCCATCGCCCGCGCGCTGGTTAACGACCCGGCGGTGATTCTGGCCGACGAACCCACCGGCAATCTGGACAGCCGTTCCAGCAACGAGATCATGAAGCTCTTCCAGGAGGTCAACGCCCAGGGATTGACGATCATCATGGTAACCCACGAGACCGATGTGGCGGCCTTCGCCCGCCGCACGCTGCAGATGCGCGACGGACGCTTTATATGAACATCGGCCCCACCATCAAGGTCGCGTTCCGGGCCCTGCGCCGCAATCGCGTGCGTTCGGCGCTGACCTCGCTCGGCATCATCATCGGCACCGCCGCCGTGATCGCCGTGCTCTCGGTCGGCCAGGGCGCCGCCGTCATGATCCAGTCGCAAATCGGCTCCATGGGCAGCAACCTGCTGCTGATCTTTCCCGGCAGCATGAACAATAGCGGTGTACGTTCGGGGTCAGGAGGTCAACAATCACTGACCGTGGCCGACGGCGAGACCATCGCGCGGGAGTGTCCCAACATCGTGGCGTTGTCGCCAATGATACGCACCGGCAATCAGGTGGTATACGGCAACAACAACTGGTCCACCAGCATCCAGGGCGTCACTCCCGCCTTCAGCCGTGTGCGCAACTGGAACGTCTCGTCCGGCGACTATTTCACCGAGGCGGACGTGCGAACAGGCGCGCGGGTCTGCCTGGTCGGAGCCACGCTCGTGACGCAACTCTTCCTGGACGAAAATCCCGTCGGCCAATCGATCCGTATCCGCAACATTCCCTTCCGCGTAATCGGCGTTCTGGAACCCAAAGGCACCGCCGCCTGGGGACAGGATCAGGACGATACGATTGTCATGCCTTGGACCACCGTGCGCCGGGTCTTGCAGCGTTCGCCCTTTTCAAACGTCAACAACCTGCTGGTATCGGTCGCGTCCGCGGAGGACATCGCGACCGCCACACGCACGATCGGCGCCATCCTGCGCCAGAGCCACCGCATCCAGGAAGGCTCCGACGACGATTTCACCATCACCGACATGGCCGAGATCGCCAAGACGATCACCTCGGTGTCTTCGCTCATGACATTGCTGTTGAGCGTGATCGCCTCGATTTCGTTGCTCGTGGGCGGCATCGGCATCATGAACATCATGCTGGTGTCGGTGACCGAACGCACCCGCGAAATCGGCATCCGCATGGCCGTCGGCGCGCGGCAGAACGACATCATGTTACAGTTCCTGGTGGAGGCGCTGACGCTCTCCCTGCTCGGCGGTTTGATCGGCGCCGGCCTGGGCGCCCTCGCGGCGAACGTGGTTTCGCGCGTCAACCACTGGCCAGTGCTTGTCTCCGTGCAGTCAATCGGACTGGCGCTTTTCTTTTCCTCGGCAATCGGTGTTTTTTTCGGCTTCTATCCCGCCTGGCGCGCCGCCCGCCTGAATCCCATCGACTGCCTGAGGCACGAGTGAGGAAGGGGGGGAAGGGTTCAGGGTTCAGGGTTCAGGGTTCAGGGCGCGGGGTGCAGGCACGTTACCGGTCTCTGCTGGCGGATGGAACAAACGCTCAACGGTCAACACCCGGCTCGTTTAATAGTTGAACGTTAACCGTTGCGCGTTCTTTCGGTTCGTGAAGTACGTTTTGCTTTCCGGGCCGCATAGATTGACAATCACGACCTTCACATCCCCCAGAGCGCCTTACTCACGCGCTTGATTTACTTGCCGGGTGATATACTCCGCCCTTTTTTCCAAAAGTATCATTTGCTCGGGTTTCGGTTCCATTTCGTGATTGTGCTTGCGAATGTTCGCGGGGAAATTGAAAACGAGCGCCTCCACGACCGATCTGCGATTTTCCAGTTTCCCACCGGAGTGGTAGAAATGATCCCTTGTAACCAGATTAAACTTGTTCCAGTGAGTCGCGATAAACGGATTTGCCCGGTAATCGTTATGGTGCCACGTCGAGAGAATGAAACGTGCCGGAGTCGCTGAGAGCAGACTAAACAATCTCCGTTCGTCTTCTTCAGTCCATCCGCTGTAGTAATCGACATATCGGCCGATATAGGGCGGGTCGCAATAGATGATGTCATCTTTGGTCGCCTGTAGGATGGTCTTCTCGAAATCCGTGACCGTAAACGTCCACGCGGGTTGGATTAGACAAGCGATGTCGTGAACCTGATTCACAATTTTCGTGATGTACGAGCGCCCAAATCTTCCTGGTTTCTTGCAAAAAGGAATATTCCAAGCGCCACTCCGGTTGAAGCGCATCATGCCATTGAAACCCGCCCGCGAGAGAAAAAGGAAATCCAGCGGTTTGTGGGATTGGTTAAACCGATCTCTTATGGTGCGAAAGTGAGCATACCCTCGATCTGGGGCCTTTTCCAAAAGCGCCCCCTCTTTTTCCAGGTATTCGCGAACACCCCGAGGGGCGATCGCCTGATCTTTCACCCCTTGATAGAAAGCGATCGGATGCGGATTGATGTCGCTCAGGAAGGCTTCACGAAAACCGGAATTGAACGCAACGACGCCTGTGCCAAGAAAAGGCTCGATCCAGCGCCCTTTGACCGTCGGCACCAAAGCGTGAATCCAAGGCACCAATTTGGTTTTAATGCCTTGACTCTTGATCGGCGGCGTGATCACCCGCATTCTTGTTCGTCCCTCTTCGCCTTTTTCTTCGTGTTCATGCGCACTATTTTACGTTTATCGCCGCGTTTGAAATCCAGGAAGTCATCGATCGAGCGAATCGGAGTGGCTTTGCCATTTTTCATCCGCGTTGTGACGCCATGATTCATCCAGTATTCGTCAAACCATTCCTCGCCAAGTTTCGCGAAAGCGCCATTGCCGGCCAGGATGTCGTCAATGCATGTGATCGACCCGATGTTGGCGGTATTTCCTGATCCCTGCTTGTCGCTGGCCAAGCGCCACTTCTCGCACACAAAGAACTGGAAATCCTTGACGACGGACGCTATCGACCGCAGTCCGTCAACGGACGTCACCCGGTAACGGTGTGGCGGTTCTTCAGTCTTGGGCTCATCTAGTTCCCGCACACGAACCACTTCAGTATCGTCCAAGCGCTTCGTTTCGGTTCTGGTGTAGATAATCCCAAGGCAGAAGTGACCGGAGTAATCGGCATAAGGAAACTGGATGTTTTTGGTGGATGCGCGATCTTTAAAGTAGGCCCCGTGACTGCCCAACGTGAAACCGTTCACATGGCCGGGGAAATCTGGGTCGCGGTAAGTTGTTTTGATATCTACCGCAAACTTGACCTTCTGATCGCTTTGCTTCACAAAACTGAAATCAGGATACCAGTTCTGGTGTTCGGCCAGTACGATGGAGTATCCGTTGTCTTGAGCAAACTGAAGAATCCGGAAAAAAATGAATCTCGAGTATCTTTGAGATGATCTTGGTGTCGGAACTGCTCGTATAAATATTCTTGAAAACGTCGATGAACCCCTTGACGGTCCATTGTCCATCGTCCGCAGACACATACCCACCCAGTCCCGCGACAAATTCCGTCAATGCCGTGGAAAAAGCTTTTTTCTCCTCGATTCTCTCTTTCTTGTTCATTTTGCCCCCAATCGTTTGTTGCCATCGCGGCAGGGACACCCGTTGCCTGGCGCCCCCGCACAGCTCCCGGCGGGCAATTCGGTGGATGAAAACTACTTCCTCTCTGCCCTAACCCGGCATAGCCGGAACCAAGACGTTTCAAATGATGACCATCTTGCGATTGATTCAAGTCGTAAGGGACTAACACCTACCACCTTACAACGTTCCTCCCGCCAGCCGGCGATTGATCGCGGCGGCGGCGCGGCGGCCTTCGCCCATGGCCAGGATCACGGTGGCGGCGCCGAGCACGATGTCGCCGCCTGCATAGACGCCGGGGATCGAGGTTTGGCCGTCGGCGTCCACCACGATGTTGCCGCGCTTGTCGGTTTCCAGTCCGGCGGTGGTCTGGCGGATCAGCGGATTGGAGGAATTGCCGATCGCCACGATCACGGTGTCCACTTCGCGCATGAATTCGCTGCCGGCGATTTCCACCGGACGCGGACGGCCCGACTTGTCCGGCGCGCCGAGTTCGTAGCACAGGCATTCCAGGCCGGTCACGCGGCCGTATTCGTCGCCCACCACGCGCTTGGCGTTTTCGAGCATATGGAAGATCACGCCCTCTTCCTTGGCGTGGCCCACTTCCTCGACCCGCGCGGGCATTTCGGCCTCGGTGCGGCGATAGATCAGATGCACCTCCTCGGCGCCCAGCCGCACGGCCATGCGCGCGGAGTCCATCGCCACGTTGCCGCCGCCCAGCACCGCCACGCGGCGCGAGGGATAAATCGGCGTCTCGGCGCGCCCCTTGTCGTAGGCGCGCATCAGGTTGGCCCGCGTCAGATATTCGTTGGCCGAGAAAACCCCGACCAGATTTTCGCCCGGAATGTTCATGAAATTCGGCAGGCCCGCGCCGCTGCCGATGAAAGCGGCGTCAAAGCCGTCCTTCTCCAGCAGATCGAGCAACTTCCGGGTGCGTCCGACGACAAAGTTCGTCTCGATGCGCACGCCCATCGCGCGCAGGGTTTCGATTTCCTGTTGCACAATGGCCTTGGGCAGGCGGAACTCGGGAATTCCATACATCAGCACGCCGCCGGGCTTGTGGAAGGCCTCGAACATCACAACTTCGTGGCCTTCGCGGCGCACATCGGCCGCCACCGTAATACCGGCCGGACCGGAACCGATCACCGCCACCCGCTTGCCGGTCGGGGACTTGACCGCGGGCGTCGCCAGCGCGCCGCTTTCGCGTTCCAAATCGGCCACGTAGCGTTCCAGGCGCCCGATCATCACGGCTTTGCCGACATCCTTCAGCGACTTACCGACCGTGCATGGCAACTGGCACTGCGATTCCTGGGGACAGACCCGTCCGCAAACCGCCGGCAGCAGACTGGCGCGGCGTATGATCGCGATCGCCTCCGCATCGTTGCCGTCGGAAATGGCCTGGATAAAAGCCGGGATCTCGATCCGCACCGGACAGCCCTGGACGCAAGGCGCATTACGGCACTGTAGACAGCGCCGCGCTTCGAGGCGAACCTGGGCCTCGGTGTAGCCGAGGGCGACTTCCTGCATGGATTTACGCCGCGCGATCGGATCGCGTGTCGGCATTTCCTGGGCCGGCAGCGCCAGCCGCTCCCGCGGCTTGAGCGGCTCTTGGCCCGCCTTCAGCGCGTCGAGTTGCGCCTGCGCCGCCTGCTCCAATTGGGTGCGAGTCGGGTGACTCATAGTCCACCCGCCTTCTGCTGCGCCGCCAATTTTTGCGCTTCCATTTCCAGATGACATTTGTGGTGCGCCTCCTCTTCATGCGGCTTGTAGGCGCGCAGGCGCTGCATCAGATTATCGAAATCGACCAGGTGCCCGTCGAACTCCGGTCCGTCGACGCAGGTGAATTTGGTTTGTCCGCCGACCGTCACCCGGCAGCCGCCGCACATGCCGGTGCCGTCCACCATGATGGCGTTGAGCGAGACCATGGTCTTGACCGCGAAAGGACGCGTGGCTTCGCAACAGGCGCGCATCATGACCGGCGGCCCGATGGCGAAGGCCATCTCGGGCTTCGGCGCGCGGCCGCAGATTTCCTTCAACGGCACGGTCACCAGCCCCTTGCGGCCGTAAGACCCATCGTCGGTGCAGACGATCAGTTCATCCGCCAGCGCGCGCATTTCGTTCTCGAAGACCAGCAGATTTTTCGAGCGGGCGCCCAGGATCACGATCAGCCGGTTGCCGGCCTCGCGCAGTCCCTTGACGATCGGGTGCAGCGGCGCGATGCCGATGCCGCCGCCGACGCAGACCACCGTTCCAAAACGTTCGATATGGGTCGGAGTTCCGAGCGGCCCCAAGACGCTCTGGACGGTATCGCCGACGGAGTATTGGGCGAGTTTGTGCGTCGTGCCGCCGACGGTCTGGAAAAGAATGCTAATCGTGCCGGCCACGGGATCGGCATCGGCGATCGTCAGCGGAATACGCTCCCCGTAATCGTCATCCAATTGCAGGATGACGAACTGACCAGGACGCCGCTCGCTGGCGATCAGCGGCGCATCCAGCCGCATCAAAACAACATCCTCGGACAATTGCTGCTTGAACACGATCAGGGGCATGACGTTTCTCCGTAGCGATTCTGGTGTTCAGTGTTCGGTGTTCGGCAACTATTGCAAACCGCGCCCCGCCCGTCAAACCCTGCCCATTCGCCCAAAACCTCACGTTAAGGACACAGCGACCACCCGCGGACCGACTTTTCACCCGTTGCCCAGGCGCCAAAGTGTTCCACCCTCCACCCTCCACCCTCCACCTTCCACCTTTCACCTTCCCCCTACCTCCAGCCAAGGGGGCTTTTCCGGCAAACGGGCGCGGAAGGCGCGCTCGAGCGACTGGGCATAAGCGCCGGTAAAAGTGCCGTTCAAAAAGCGGCCCAGCGCTTCGCCGCAAAACCGCCGCCAGGAGGCCGCCTCGTCGCCGGGCAGAATCGGATAAAAGGCGCCGCCAAGGGCCTCGACCGCTTCCCGGTCGGCCGGGGCATCGCCGATCATCATCAAATGCTCCGGCGCGATGCGATCCCGGGTCGCCAGGCGCAACTGTTCGGTTTTCGTCCCGTACTCCTGCCCGGCGATGAACCGCACACGCTTCCGAATGCCCTGGCGCTCCCACTCGCGCACCAGCGTATCGGTGGGGGTCTGGGATACAACCATGCTGTCGGCGCATTCCTGAATCAGCCGCAAGGCCTCGACCGCGGAGGGATAAGGGGCGATATCGTCCGCCTCGCGCGCGATGCGCGCGTTGACATCGTTGCTCCATGACAGGACATCGCGCAATTCGGGATCGCCGCCGCGTTCGACCCAATTTTGCAGTTCGGGATTGCCCAAGGGCCGGCCGGAGTTGACGAAAGCACGCAGCGCGTCGCAGGCCGGCAGGCGCACCGCCGCGCCGGCGGCGCGCACCGCCGGGTGATCGCGCAGCAGGTCGAAGGTCATGAGCAGACTCGGGAAGCGATTGCGTCCCCGGTTTACCGAGTAGAGAAAGACGAACCCGGCCACCTCGCGGACGGCGGACGCGACGGCTTCCAAGCGCCAATGCCGGATCAGTTCCGGGTGAAAGCACTGTTTCTGCTTCAGCTCCATGGTGGGGAAAACGCAGCCGTCGGAGTCAATGCCGATAAAAAAAGCGCGCCGTGGCCGGAGCGCAAGCAGTTCCTGTGTCGAATGCGTCATCTGTGCGAACGACACTGCCACATAGCCATGCCCGGATCAATTACATTTACTGGTCCCCCGCCCGGCAGCGTGGTAAAATCGCGATTTTCACTTTGCGGAGGCAGTCTACAAATGCGAAACGACGCGCTGACACGCTGGACGACGGAAAACGCGGCCGACCTCTATGGCATCCGCGGCTGGGGCGCCGGTTACTTCGATGTCGCGACCAACGGCGACGTGGTGGTGCGTCCGAATGGGCCGCGCGGCGATACCGAAATCAGCCTGATGGATCTGGTCGCCGCCAGCCGCGAGCGCGGCCTTAACATGCCGGTGCTGGTGCGCTTCTCGAACATCCTCTCCTCGCGCATCCAGGAGATCAACGAAAGTTTCCGCAAGGCCATCGCCAAGCTCGGCTACAAGGGCAAGTATCGCGGCGTCTATCCGATCAAGGTCAACCAACTGAGCGATGTGGTCGAAGACATCACCCGCGCCGGCGCCGCCTATCACCACGGTCTGGAAGCAGGCAGCAAGGCCGAGTTGACCGCCGCCCTCTCTTACATGGACGACCCGGAAGCCTTCATCATCTGCAACGGCTACAAGGACGAGGAATTCATCGACCTGGCCCTGCACGCCCAGAAGACCGGCATGCGGATCGTGATCGTGCTCGAAATGCCCAGCGAAATCGAGTTGGTCCTGCAACGCGCCGAAGTCCTGAAGGTCAAACCCTGCCTGGGCGTGCGCGCCAAGCTCTCCAGCCGCGTCGGCGGACACTGGGACTCGTCCGGCGGCGACCGCAGCAAGTTCGGACTCGACGCCGCGCAGATCGTCGACCTGGTGGACAATCTGCGGCAGCGCGGCATGCTGGACTGCCTGCGCCTGCTGCACTACCACCTGGGCAGCCAGATTCCCGACATCCGCAAAGTCCGCATGGGCCTGCACGAAGCCTGCCGCTTTTATGTGGACCTGGTCCGTGAAGGCGCGCCCATGGGAACGCTCAACATGGGCGGCGGGCTGGCGGTGGACTACGACGGCTCGCACACCAACTTCGAGTGCAGCACAAACTACACCCCCCACGAATACGCCGCCGACGTGATCGAAGTGGTCATGCACGCGCTCGACGCGGCCGGCATCGCCCACCCCACCCTGATCAGCGAAAGCGGCCGCGCCACCGTGGCCTACTCCTCGGTCCTGATCTTCAACGTGCTGCATGCGCGCCGCTTCGAACCGCAGAGCGTGCCCGCGCGACTGGCCCCGGACAGCTGCCAGGCGCTGGAAAACATCATGGAGGTCTGCCGCACGCTCAGTCCGCGCAACGTGCAGGAGGCCTACCACGACGCCGTCTTCTACCGCGACGAAATCCGCCAGCGCTTTTTGAACGGCGACGTTTCGCTGCGCGAACGCGCCGTGGGCGAGTCGATCTTTTTGCACATCATCTGCCAGATCGCCAACTCCATCCGCGGACGCAAGTATATTCCCGACGAGATGGAGGACCTGGACGCCGCCATCGCCGACACCTATTACGGAAACTTCAGCCTCTTTCAATCCATTCCAGACTATTGGGGCGTCAATCAGCTTTTCCCCATCATGCCCATTCACCGGCTGCAGCAGCGGCCCGCGCGCAAGGGCATTTTGGCCGACATCACCTGCGATTCGGATGGACGCATCGACCGTTTCATAGACCTGCACGATGTCAAAGCCGTGCTGCCGCTGCACGACCTGGTCCAGGGCAAGGAATATTACCTGGGCATCTTCCTCGTCGGCGCCTACCAGGAAACCATCGGCGATATGCACAATCTCTTCGGCAACACCAACGTGCTGCATGTGCACATCGCCGAAGACGGCACGATCGCGCATGCCAAGACCATCGCCGGCGACAGCGTCGAGGAAATCCTGCGTTACATGGAATACAACCCGCGCGCCATCACGCAGACCATGAAGCGCCGCCTGGCCCGCGCCAGGACGGCGGGACTGATCACCGCCATCGAGGCGCGCGACAGCCTGGCGGCCTACAAGGCCAGCATCGCGGGCTACACCTATTTCGAGAAGTGATCGAGGATCGAGCATGAACGAACGCGATGTTCCACCCTCACGGCCCGACGCGCCGAACGAGGAGCTCCAGCAGTCCCTGCGCGATATGCTGCATCGCAACGGCATTTTCGCGCAATCCGCGGCCGGCGACCCGGAGGACGGCGAAGATGGCGGCGCCGACCGCGACAACGGCGACGCCAAGGCCGCGGAAGTGCTTGACCGCATTCGCGCCTTTAATTTGAAGCCGCGCGAAGTCCGCGACATTCTGGACCGCAACGTGATCCAGCAGGGCGAGGCCAAAAAGGTGCTGTCCGTCGCCATCTGCGACCATTACAACCATGTGCGGCGCTGTCTCCAGCATCCTCAGGAGGCCGACACGGATTACGCCAAACCAAACGTAATTTTGCTCGGCCCCACGGGCGTTGGGAAAACCTATCTGCTGCGCTGCATTGCGCGTCTGATCGGCGTGCCGATGGTCAAGGCCGACGCCACCAAGTTTTCCGAAACCGGTTACGTCGGCTACGACACCGAGGACCTGGTGCGGGATCTGGTCAAGACCGCCGGCGGCAACGTCGAACTGGCCCGTTACGGCATCATTTTCATCGACGAAATCGACAAAATCGCCTCGCAGCCCGGCACGGGACGCGATGTCTCCGGGCGCGGCGTGCAGGTCAATCTGCTCAAGCTGATGGAGGAGACCGAGGTCAACCTCTTCAGCCAGACCGACCTGGTGGGGCAGATGCAGTCCGTCATGCAAATGCAGCGCGGCGGCGCCCAGGCGGCGCGTACGATCAACACCCGCCACATTCTTTTCATCGTCAGCGGCGCCTTCGACAAACTCGCCGAGATCATCCGCCACCGGGCCGGCCAGTCCAGGATCGGCTTCGGACACGCCTCCGCCGCGAACATGGCGGACCGCGAGGCTTTGCACCAGGTACAGACCGCCGACCTGATCCAGTATGGCTTCGAGCCGGAATTCATCGGCCGCCTGCCCGTGCGCGTGATCTGCGATCCCCTGAGCGCCGAGGATCTGGAGCGGATTTTGCTGACCTCCGAAGGCAGCGTGCTGCGCCAGTACAAGCGCGATTTCGAGGGCTACGACGGCATCGAAATGAACGTTACGCGCGAGGCGATCAAGGCGATTGCCGCGCAGGCCTACCAGGAAGGCACCGGCGCCCGCGGCCTGATGACCGTTCTGGAGCGCGCGCTGCGGGAATTCAAATTCGAATTGCCTTCGACTTCGCTCAAATCGCTGGAAATCACCACCGCCACGCTGGACGACCCGCGCCGGGCGCTGACGGCGATGCTGGCCGCCAACCGGCGCGAACATCGCGAACTGCTGCGCTCGGAAGTTAATCGTTACGCCGAGCGGTTCGTCGCCGAACACGGCGTGACCATCGAGTTCGCCGACGAGGCCATCGATGCCCTGGTTGACCTCAGCATCGCCAGGGACAAGACCATTCGCGCGCTCTGCGAGGAGATCTTCCGCGATTACCCGCACGGCCTTGGCCTGCTGGCCAGGACCAGCGGCAGCGCCGTCTTCACGATCACCCGCGCGATGGTCGAATCCCCGGACGCCGAATTATCGCGCCTGATCGTGGCGGCCATGCGCCCCAGCGCGGGCGGGAAATAAGCTTTCCCCTTTTCCTTGCCCACCTCCAACCGTTAGACTGTGGCCGTGTTCGATCTAACCGCTTATCTTGATGCGCAGCGCGCCATCGTCGAGGCGGCGCTGACGGCGCGCCTGCCCGAGGGCACGACGCGCCCCGCCGTGCTGCACCAGGCCATGCGCTATCCCGTGCTGGCTGGCGGCAAACGGCTGCGGCCGATTCTCTGTCTGGCGGCGGCCGAGGCGGTCGGCGGCGATGCCGCGACCGCCATGCCCGCGGCGCTGGCGCTGGAACTGCTGCACACCTACACGCTGGTGCATGACGATCTGCCCTGCATGGACAACGACACGCTGCGCCGCGGCCGCCCCACCGCGCATGTGGTTTTCGGCGAAGCCAATGCTCTGCTCGCGGGCGACGCGCTGCTGACACTGGCCTTCGAATGGGCGGCCGACGTCGCCGTTCCCCCACCCTATGCGCCTGGTCAACTGATCCGCGAACTTGCCGCCGGCGCCGGCAGCCAGGGCGTGGTCGGCGGCCAGGTCGAGGATCTGGCGGCCGAAGGCGCAACCCCCGACGCCAAACGCCTGGACTATATCCACCGCCACAAGACCGGCGCCCTGATCCGCGCCGCGGTGCGCATGGGCGCCATCGCCGGCGGCGCGCCGGCGCAGGCGCTCGATGCCATCACGCGCTACGGAGAGGCCGTGGGCCTGGCGTTTCAGGTGGCCGATGACATGCTTAACGCCACGGCGACCGCGGAACAACTCGGCAAGCCGGTCGGCAGCGACATTGAGCGGAAGAAACTGACCTACGTTTCCGTGCATGGCCTCGACTGCGCCCGGCGCCGCGCCCGCGAACTGGCGGTCGAAGCCGTGCTGGCCGTCAAGCCGCTTGGAACGCGCGCCGAACCGCTTTCCGCCCTCGCCCGTTATGCCGTCGAACGCGTCAAATAGCCCGCCCGCCGCCTTCCTGTTCGACCGGCCGCTGTCATATGCGCCGGTGCAGCGGCTGCAGCAGGAACTGGTCGAGGCGCGCACGGCGAATGCCATCCCCGACACCTTGCTGCTGCTCGAACACATGCCGGTAGTGACCCTCGCGGGCACCAAGTCCCGACTCCACCTGCGCTCTTCGGCGGAGGAATTGAGGGCGCGCGGCATCGAACTGGAGGAAACTTCGCGCGGCGGCGACATCACCTGCCACGGCCCCGGACAATGGGTGCTCTACCCGATCCTGCACTTGAAGGGCGCCGCCGCGAACATACATGGCTACGTCGCCAGCTTGGAAGAAATCGCCATCCGCACGGCCGCCGATTTCGGCGTCAACGCCTACCGCCGGAGCGGCAAGACCGGCGCCTGGACCGATGCCGGAAAACTCGCCGCCATCGGCGTGCGCGTGCGTCACTGGGTCACCTGCCACGGCCTTAGCTTCAATGTGGATATCGCCCTCGACGAGGGTTTCTCCGCCATTGTCCCCTGCGGCCTGCATGGCGAACCGGTGACATCGCTGCGCGCGCTGCTCGGGGCCTCAGCCCCCGCCCGGCTGGTGGTGCGCACCGCCCTGCTTCAGCACGCCGCAGCGGTCTTTCAACGCGCCTTCATCCCCCGCGTCATCGCCGGCGACACGGCGCCCGTTTTGACGCAACTTTTTCCCGCTTAATGCTCGAATTAAAAAAGAGTTGGTCAAGCGGCGGACGATCTCGTATTTTTCCCTCCACGAACAGCTATCCATCGGAATGCAACATGAACACCTCCGGCACGATCCAGGCTGTACTCTTATGCGGCGGGCGGGGGACGCGGCTGAGCGCGCTATATCCGGACCGCCCCAAGGCGCTGGCGCCGGTCGCCGGCCGCCCCTTTTTGGATTGGCAACTGGACTGGCTGGCGCGCGCCGGCATCACGCTTGTACATCTGGCGGCCGGCCACATGGCGGCGCAATTGGAGTCTTGGACCGCCAGTTCGGGACGTGCGGGCCTGACAGTTTCCATAGAACCCCAGCCGCTCGGCACCGGCGGCGGGCTCAAATTTGTCGAAGCATATTTGCGCAGCGATCCCTTCCTGGCGCTGAACGGCGATAGCATCATGCCGGAACTGGATTTCGCCGCGCTGCTGGCGGCGCACCGCGACACGCGCGCGTCGGTGACACTGGCGATCGCGCCCATCGAGGACGCCGGGCGCTATGGCACGGTTGAAGCCGGTCCCGACGGCGTGATCACAGCCTTTCGCGAAAAAGCCCCGCGCTCCGAGGGGTGGATCAACGGCGGAGTTTATGTCGTCAACCGCGCCGTGCTGGATCTAATCCCCGCCGCTCAGACACTCTCGCTGGAAACCGATATTTTCCCGAAATTCGTCGCCGAACGGCGTTTGCGCGCCTTCCGCAGCCGTTCGCCAATGCTGGACATGGGCACACCCGATGGGCTGGCGGCAATGACAAAGTTCCTGGCCGGATAATTGGGCAGTGCCGGGGAGGATCGGCAAGGTGGATCAGGTTTTGGACTTGGCTCGGAACGGCGCCCACTCCGGTTCGTTTTCGAAGATCCAGCGGTAATAGTCCGTCGCCTTTAAATCCGCCGCGGCGGCTTCGTCCACAACCACAGTGCAATGCGGATGGAGTTGCAGCGCCGAAGCCGAGATCATGGCGGTGATCGGTCCCTCGACGGCCTGGGCCAGCACGGAGGCTTTGCCAGCGCCCGTCACCAGCATCACGCAACGCCTGGCATCCAGAATCGTCCCGATGCCCATGGTCAGCGCGCGCCGCGGCATGCGCGACGGGTCCGCGAAAAGCGGCGAGTTCTGCGCGATCGTGGCCGGGGTCAAGGCCTTCTGGCGCGTGCGCGATTGCAGGGCCGAGAGCGGTTCGTTGAAGCCGATGTGGCCATCTTTGCCGATGCCCAGCAGTTGAAAATCGATCCCGCCGCAATTCAAGATGCAACGTTCGTATTCGTCGCAGGCCGCCGCCAGATCGGCGGCCATACCGTCGGGCAGATGCGTGTGCGCGAGCGGAATATCGACATGCGCGAACAAATTATGATTCATGTACGAGCGATAGGAGGCCGGATCGCCGACCGGCAGCCCGACATACTCGTCCAGGTTAAAGGTCCGGCAGCGCTTGAAACTGAGTCCCTGCTCGCGATGCCGCCGCACGAGGCGCGCATAGACCGCCTCCATGGTGCGCCCGGTGGCCAGCCCCAGCACCAAATCCGGTTTCTCCCGCAGCGCCTGGGCGATCAACGCCGTCACCAGTTCGTCGGCGGCATCGGCCGTCGGTTGAATAATTACTTCCATTATATATAGGCTCCGTGGCTTCTACTTTTTGATTCGCGCCTGCAATCGCTGGCGCACATCCGCCTCGAAGCGGCGAATGAAGCCGAGCGCATATTCGGCGATGTCGAGCCGCTCGTCCATCACCAGCGGGGTCAGGTCCATGGCGTACGAGACCATCTCGGCCGTATCCACGCCATGCGAGGCCAGGTAGGTCGCATTGGCCCGGCGCCGCCCCTGGGTCGCCAGATCGTAGCGCTTGCCGCCCGAGACCTGCGAATCGAAAACGCCCATCAGCGCCATGGCCAGACTTTCGCGGCGGCTGCAGTCGAGCGAGATTTTTTCGTCGTCGTTGACCCAGTCGAGTCCGCGCCAGATTTCGCCACCGTAGACTTTCGCCGGACGCCGGGCCCTCGGCAGCGCGCGCAGGGCCTGAATGGCGGCCACCGCCACGGCGAGGTGCGTGTCGTGCTTGTCCGCCAGGTTGTGCAGATAGACGCACTCCAAGCGGGGCCCGTCCAGCAGAAGCGCCAGATCCCGCATCAGTTCTGGACAGCCCGGCGTTTTTACCATGGAGCTGGGATAGTCCAGTTGCGCCATTGCGCCGTAACGTCCGATCGAAGCCGCCGTGCGCTGCTCGACCCGCCGCACCGCGCGCATGCGTTCGTCGGTGTATTCGGCATAGATTCCGGTCCGCGGGCTGCCCGCGCCATCGGTGCAGACAACGCCGGTGAAATGGCGGTCGTCGCGGCCGAAACAGGCCTCGATGCCGTGGAATCCCGAAATTTCCACATCGTCCTGATGGGCGCAAATCGCCATGTGGGTCGTGCGGGCGATCGCGGCCTCCGCGCCCAAACCGTCGGGAACGAACACCTCTGAAGTATCGCGTTGTAATTTCAGCATCGCTTTTATCCTATATCTTGCTTCCAACCCGCCTGCCGCCAGACCGGCCGCAAGCTAAACAACCTTGGCGCAAATTTCCGGAAGACTGGCCGCCGCCACGGCTTGTCCCAAGCGCCGGGTTTGCTCGTCCGGCACATGCAGTTCCACCCGCGCATCGCGCCCGCTGAAGACCGTGGTCAAAACCGAACGCGCCGTCTCCAACAGCAATTCGCCGCCGCGGCCCGAGGTCACGCGGCCCAGAATCAGCAGATGATCGAAGTCGTAACACTCGCCATACCACGGCAGCGTATATCCAAGGCAAGCGCCGATCGTGCGGAAAATGCGCTCGGCCCGCGCGTCGCCCGCCTCGACCAGCCGCTGCACATGCTTGAGTTGTTCGGGCAGCCCCGCACCCTCCAGCGGCGCAATGCCCGCGGCCGGCATCAGCCGCCCCACGGCCTGTTGCGAGAAGTAAAGCGCGCCGACACCGGCATCGCCCGACCACTCGTCACAGGCCGCCCGCGCCTGCAAATCCGCCGGCGCAAAGGCCAGTTCGCTGAGCCAGCCGGTCAAGGCCCCCTGACGGTTGACGTAACCGGCCGCTTCGCTCGAACCCAGCGCCACGCCGAGCAGGGCGGAAACCTTTAACGACAGGGCGCCGGCCAGCGCGGTCACATCGCCATCGTTCAAAACCGTCACCGGCACGCCCCACGGCTCGGCCAGCCGGCGGAAGAGCGGACGAATCTCGCGGTCGAAACTGGCGGCCGGCACGCTGCGGAAAAGCGACCCAACGCGCGGCTCGTTATCCACGATGATGCCCGCCGAACTGCCGCCGATGGCGTCCACGCGCGGCAGGTGCGAGGCCGCCTCGCGCAAGCCCGCCATGATCATACTGAAATGGTAGTTGGGATCGGCGGCATTCTTGGGATCCCAGGGCTTTTCCGCCGTGAACACGGGTTCGCCGTCGCGCACCGCCGCCAGCTTGAAATCGCTGGCGCCCAGATCGAACCCCAGGCGGCAGCCCTCCCAGTGTCCACCGGCGGGCTTAAGCACATCGCGCAGCGGCGGCAACTCGTCGCCGGCCGCCGCCAGAACCTCGAAAGGCCGGGCATAGGCCCGCGCCATCAGCTCCGCATCGAAGGCCCGCGCGCCGCCGGGGCGGTAGGCGGCCTGCAGGTGCTTCGCCACCTCCGGCGATCCGCTGACCCACAGGCGATTCCCGCCGTGCGCCCAGAGAAACAATTTCGCCACGCGTTCCGCCAGCCGCAGGGTGGTTCGGTCCAGCGGACCGCCAGCGGGGGCGATGTCCAGTTGCCAGCGGCTGGTGGAGCCGTCGGGCCGGGATAAAACCAATACCAGCACGTCATGCTTCGGCAGAAGCGCCACCGCCTCCCGATAGCGTCGCAGCGCCAGGCTGGGCGCATCGAATCCCGGATCGAGTTCCGGTGGTGTGTTTGGTTGGGTCAAGTGTGGTTGCATGGGCGGAATTGTAGCCCATTAGTTTGCCACGTCAAACGATTTCAGCGCGTTACTCGACCGACGGCGCGGGAATTGTCCGATGCGGCGCCGCGGGATCGAGAAAGCGACGCCATGCCAGCAGAAAAGCGCCGCGGCCCAGCCGTTCTTCAGGCGCGGCGCTGGCAATGGGGGCCAGGCGCCGGATTTCATCCATGCCGAAGACCTGTCCGAGACCGCGTTCGAACGCGCTCGTGACACGCGGAAAAAGCCTGGCCAGGGGACCAGCGATCACAATCCGTTCGCTGGCCGTCAACTGTATCCACGGCGTCAAGTGGCGGCCAAGCTGCGCCGCCGCGGCTTCCAGACGGCGGCAAACGGCGCGCTCGCCCGCGCCGCCGCGCCGGATCAATTCGCTCAGCGACCCCACCCCACGGTCGGCCAGATCGTCTATCATCGCCCAGCCTCCGGCCAGGGTTTCAAGACAACCGCGCTGACCGCAGTGACAAAGGCGTCCCCCACGCACCACCCGGATGTGCCCGATTTCCGGCAGCATCGGATCGCCCGCCGCGCCAACCGATAAGGTGCAGGCGCGGCCCTGCCGTCCAAAGGCCACCCCGATGCCCAGATCCCAGGTGACGACCAGCGCCGGACAATCCGCGGCCAGACCCTCCGTCTCGCCCACGAATGCCGCAAGACTGATCGGTACGGTCAGACATGGCAGGGCGTGACGCGCCGCCAGGTACGCGCCAAAATTCACCCCGGAGAGGGCCGGTACATTGACGGCCTTGGCGATGGTTCCCGTGACGCCATCCAGCAGGCCGGGGACGGCGGCGCAAACCTGCCGGAGATGTCCGCGCTCGGCCGCAACACGCCGCATCGCCGCTTTCACCGCCGCGTCCACCCGTCTCAGCAACTCCGGCGTCCGCATGGCCCCGGAAAGGTCTTCCGTAACATTGTAGCGCGCGCGCCCGTCGATTCCCGAAAGCGTGGCGTGAAAAAATGGCGGACTGAAGACAAGGGTCAGGACAAAATTATGCTCGGCATTCAATTCCCAGTTCGAGAGCGGACGGCCCGGTCCGGCCCCTTGCGAGAGATTTCGCGGTCGGATCAGACCGTGATGGGCCAGCCGCCGGAAGTGCAGACTGCAGACGCCCTTGCTCAAGCCGAGAATCCGCGAAACCTGCGCCTGGGCGAGCGTGCCGTCGCGCGCAACCAGTTGCAGTATCCGCAAAGAACTTGTCAGATCGTCCATCCGCAAGCGCTTGCCGATATATTCTGGAATTGGCTTCATCGTCATCCGTATTAGTTTTCGCGCCAAAGCGCGTAGGCTACCCCTGCCCTTGAAAACGGCAGCATCGTGCGGGTAGCTCTCTTTTTAACGCAACCCAGCCCTCGCGGCAAGCAACAGCTATAACCCAAAATCCTCGCCTAAGGACGTTGCGACCATGTTGCTGCCAAGTCTTTCGCCCCACACCCACGCGGCGACGGAGGCCCGTCGCCCTCCATGGAAAGTCATCGAGACTTGCTAGAGGATTCTTCTGGAGGGCGGCGGGCCTCTGCCGCCGTGTGGGCGCAAGGCGAATAGCTTATGGATGGAATGTCGGAACGACGTTAGGCGAGAATCAGGAATAACCGTACCCAGAACCCGCACCAGATCAGGTCATGGTCTTGTGCAGGCGACCCGAGGCGGCGCGCAGCGTCACCAGCCCCATAACGGCCAACGCCAGCAGTTGCGGCCAGAGCACGGACACGCCGACGCCTTTAAGAAATATGCCGCGGATCACGATCAGGAAGTAGCGCAGCGGGTTCAGAAACGTGAGCCACTGGATCGGTTCCGGCATGTTGGCGATGGGAAATATAAAGCCTGAGAGCAGGATCGCTGGCATGTAAAAGAAAAAGGCGCTCATCATGGCCTGTTGCTGGGTCTGGCTGATTGTGGAAATAAAAAGGCCGCTGCCAAGCGTGGTCATCAGGAAGAGCGCCGTGGCCAGGAAAAGCAGCAGGAGATTGCCGCGGATCGGGACGTCGAACCAGAATACCCCGATCGTGGCGATGACGATCACGTCCACAAAGCCGATCAGCGCGAAAGGCAGGGTTTTGCCGACGATGAACTCCCCCGGTGTAATGGGCGTGACCAGAATCTGTTCCATGGTGCCGACTTCCTTTTCCCTGACCACCGCCATGCTGGTCAGCATCAGGGTAATCAGCATCACCAGGATCGCGATCACGCCGGGCACATAGAAGTTGCGGCTTTCCAGGTTTTCGTTGAACCAGGCGCGCGCCCGCAAATCCACGCCGCCCGGCGGACGAACCACGCCCGCCAGGCGCGCCGTGCGTTCGATCAGCACGGTCCGCGAGAATTCGGCGGCGATGCGCGCGCTGTATTCCAGCACAATGCCGGCGGTGTTGGAGTCGGCGCCATCCAGCAGCGCCTGCAGGCGCGCCGTGCGGCCGGCCAGCATTTCGCGTTCGAAGCCAGGGTTGAATCGCAGCACAACGCGCGCCCGGCCGCGATCGAGCAGCGCCCGCGCCTGGGCCTCGTTCTGCACGCGGGCAACCACCTCGAAATAGCCGGATCGCACGAAGCGCGCGACCAGTTCGCGGCTGGCCCGGCTGTTGTCGAGATCGAAAACCGCGGTGGCGACGTGTTTGACATCGGTTGTCACCGCGTAGCCGAAAATCATGGATTGGATGACGGGCACAAGGAAAATCACCGCCTTCATCTTCGGATCGCGAAAGATGTGGATGAACTCCTTCACCAGCATGCGTTTGACGCGTTCCAGGATCAGATTGTCACCTTCTTTCTGAATTTCAAATTGGCGACAAGCATGACCAGCGCGCCGAACACAACCAGCAGCAGCGCTTCCATACCGAGAATTTCCAGGCCGATGCCTTTCAGATAGATGCCTTTCAAGAGGGCCACAAAGTAGCGGGCCGGAATCAGGTAGGTAACGCCCTGGATGAACTTGGGCATGTTGCCGATGTCATACATAAATCCCGAGAGCAGAAACGCGGGCAGGAAGGTCAGCACCATGGCAAGCTGGCTGGCCAAAAGCTGGCTCTTGGTGACGATGCTGATCAGCATGCCAAGCGTGAGGGCGCCGGACAGGAATATCGCGGAGACGGCGAACAGCAACCCGACATTCCCGCGCAATGGAACATCGAATAAAAACTCGCCCATCAGCACGGCCAGCAGCACGTCCAGCATGCCGATCGCAAAATACGGAAGGAGCTTTCCCAAAATCAGTTCCGGTCCCCGCACCGGGGTGGAGATCAATTGCTCCATGGTCCCGCGTTCCCATTCGCGGGCCACGGTCAACGAGGTCAGCAAGGCCGCGATCACCATCATGATCACGGCAATCAGCCCCGGGATGATGTAATTCTTGGACTCCATATCGCCGTTGTACCAGACGCGGGGCCGGACCTCGACCGGCATGACGATCGCCGCCCCACCCACCCTTTGGAGCTCGCGCAGCGCCAGTTGCCGGGAGTAGGCGAAGGTCACCACGCGCGCATAGCCCATGGCGATGGTGGCGGTATTGGCGTCGCTGCCGTCCACGATCGCCTGGACCGGCACGCTCTCTCCGGCCCCCATCCGGCCGGCAAAATCGGACGGGATAATCACCGCCACGAGCGCCTCACGGTTATCGATGGCGCGTACGAGCTCGCGGTAGTTGCGGGCCTGCATGCGAATGTCGAAATAGCGCGAACCGGAGAACTGCGCGATCAACTCACGGCTGGCGGGTGTGCCGCTTTGATCCCAGACCGCCAGCGGAACCTTGTCCACGTCCATCGTCAGGGCAAAGCCGAAAAGACTCAGCAGCAGCATGGGAATGGCGACCGCCATGCCCAGGCTGCGGGGGTCGCGCACGATGTGGATAAATTCCTTGCGGGCGATGGCCCGGACCCGGAAGAGCTTCATCGCCGCACCTCCGCCTGGGGCCGTTGATCGCGGTCGCGCGCTTCGATCAGCGAAACGAACAGCTCTTCCATGGAAGGGGCAATGGTATGCTCCCGCATCCTTTCCGCCTTGAGCGCGGCCGGGGCGCCCATGGCGATCAGTTCGCCACGGTAGATCAGCGCGAGGCGGTCGCAGTATTCCGCTTCGTCCATATAATGGGTGGTCACGAAGACAGTCACGCCTTTGCCGGCCAGTTCGTAAATCAAATCCCAGAACTGGCGGCGGCTGATCGGGTCGACGCCCGATGTTGGTTCGTCGAGGAAAATCACGGGGGGCTCGTGCAGAATGGCGCAGCCCAACGACAAGCGTTGCTTCCAGCCGCCGGAAAGTGTGCCCGTACGCGAATGCAGATGTTCCTCAAGGCCCGCCATCCGGAGCACCCATTCCTTGCGCGCCCGCTTCTTCGACTCGGGTATTCGATAGATGCCGCTGTAGAAGGCGATGTTCTCCTCCACGGTCAGGTCTTCGTAAAGCGAGAACTTCTGGCTCATGTAGCCGATATTAGCCTTGATTTCTTCCTGCTTGGTGCGGATGTCGAGTCCGGCGACCGTGCCGGCGCCGCCCGAAGGAACCAGGATGCCGCAGAGCATGCGAATGGTTGTGGATTTTCCCGCGCCATTGGGACCAAGAAAGCCGAATATCTCGCCCCGTTTGACCTCGAACGAAACACGGTTGACGGCCACGAAGTCGCCAAAGCGCTTTTCCAACTCCCGAACTTCGACCGCTATGCCGGGGCTATTCATGGCGGAGTCCTGCTTCCGCCTGGGCTAGAACGGAGACGAAGACATCGTCGAGTGTGGGCGCCACCTGCCTGACATCGGCGATGGCAATGGCCGCGCCTTGGAGCAAGGCCGTGGCCCTGGCCGTGGTGGCGTCTGGTTCGCTCGTCACCACGTGGATGCGGTCCCCGTAAAGGCCGACCGTGCAATCCGGTAGTTCTTTTCGCAGCAAAACCGCGGCCCGGCGCGCATCGGAGGCGCGCAGTTCCAGAATCGCGCCGCGCATCAAGCGTTTGACCTCCTCAGGCGTGCCAAGCGCCAGGAGCCTGCCGCGGTGCATCAACGCCAGCCTGGTACAGCGCTCGGCTTCGTCGAGATAGGCGGTGGAAATGAAGATCGTGACCCGCTCGCGCGCCAACTGGTGGAGGATGCGCCAGAAATCGCGACGGGAAACCGGGTCCACGCCGTTCGTGGGCTCGTCCAGGAAAAGAACCTTGGGCGTATGGATCAGCGCGCAGGCCAGTCCCAGCTTTTGCTTCATGCCGCCCGAAAGATTTCCCGCCAGACGTTTTTTGAAGGGCGCAAGATTGCTGAAAGCCAGCAGGCGCTCGATCTTTTCCGTCCGATCACGGCGGGGAACGCCGTAGATGTCGGCGTAAAAATTCATGTTTTCGCCGACCGTCAGATCCTGGTAGAGACCGAAGCGCTGGCTCACGTAACCGATCGAGTCTTTGATCGCCGCCTCTTCGCGCACGCTGTGATAGCCGGCCACCCAGGCTTCGCCTGAACTTGGCTCCATGATCGCGGCCAGCAGGCGCATGGTGGTGGTCTTGCCGGCGCCGTCCGGCCCGACCAGACCGAAGAGTTCGCCTTCGGCCACGGAAAAACTGAGCCGGTCCACGGCGATGTTATTTCCGAAGCGCCGGGTCAGATTTTCCGTCCGAATGGCATCCATGGCGCACTTCAGCGGGACTCGATCTCCGCGTCCGCAGGCATACCAGGCTTCAGTTCCTGATTCGGATTGAAAATATCGAGCTTGATCCTGTACACGAGCTTCACGCGCTCCCTGGCGGTCTGCACGTTTTTGGGGGTGAACTCCGCCTCCGGCGCTATGAACGACAGCCGACCCGCGTAGACCTTGCCCGGATAAGTATCGGTGGTAACCTTGACCGTCTGTCCAAGTTTTACACGTCCCAGATCCGACTCGTCGAGGTAGGCCCGCAACCAGGCGTCGATCGTGTCGCCGACCGTGACAACCGGGGTTCCCGGGACAACGTATTCCCCATTCTCGACCTCCTTCGACATTACGATCCCGGACAAGGGCGCCGTCAGTGTGGTATATCCCAGCCGCGTTTCGGCCAGCGCCAGGGCCTGGCGGGACTGATCGAGACGGGCGCGGGCGGCGGCGATGGTCTCCTCGCGCGGGCCCTTCCTGAGCAACGCCAGCCGCGCCTCGCCATCGCGCACTTTCGCGGTCGCGCTGCTGAACGCCGCTTCCGCCGCGTCAAAATCGCTTTGGGAAATAAACTTTTGCTGCAACAACTCCTTCTGACGGGCAAACTCGAGCGAGATGCGTTTCGCTTCCGCCGCGGCGATCTCCATTCCGGCGGCGGCCTGTTGGATTTCCTCGGGCCTGGAGCCGGCCAGCAGTTCGTCCAGAACCGCCTGCGCCGCCCGCGCGTCCGCCCGGCGCATGGCGGCTTCCTGTTCCCATTCGGTCTTTTCGAGCAACGCCACCAACTGCCCGTTGGTCACGCTTTCGCCTTCGTTCACCAGCCGACGTTCGACACGACCTGGAATTTTGAAACTCAACTGCGCCGAGGTGATTTCGATGTTTCCCGAAACCCGGATCAGCCCGCGATCCCCGGCGTTTCGTCCGCGCGACAGCAGAAACGCAAGCAACGCGGCGCCAATAACCAAGATCGCCAGAATCGCCAGTGCCTTATGCTTATTCATGGGTTCCTTTGCGGTTTGAGCGTGCCGACTTCTGCGCCTATGATCGCTCAGAATGTCCGCCCTGTCGAGTTTGGAGTTGCACCCCTGATCCTCGCCTAACGTCGTTCCGACATTCCATCCATAAGCATTTCGCCTTGCGCCCACGCGGCGGCGGAGGCCCGCCGCCCTCCAGAAGAATCCTCTAGCAAGTCTCGATGACTTTCCATGGAGGGCGGCGGGCCACCGTCGCCGCGTGGGCGTAGGGCGAAAGACTTGCCAGCAAAAAGGTCGCAACGTCCTTAGGCGAGGATTTGGGTAAGCGCGGGCTTTGCGAACGGCTGTGTATTACATTAAGATGCGGACCGCATCGCTCAATCGCCATGAACACAACCGTCATCCTGCGCGACGACGAACGCAACCGCTGGCTGCGCTTCGAATCGCCCGTGCGTACGATCTGCGCGAAAAGCATTGGCGAGGTGGTTCCGGCCCTGCGCGGGGTGGAAAAGGCCGTCAAGCGCGACGGGCTGCATGCCGCCGGTTTCATCGGTTACGAAGCGGCGCCGGCCATGGATGCGGCCCTGCGCGTCCGCGGCGCCGGCGCGTTTCCGCTGCTGTGGTTCGGTCTTTTCAAGCCGCCGGCCGTCCTCGATCGTCTGCCCGACATGCCCGCCGCCGCGGCTATTCCGAGGCGTTGGACCGCATCCGTGGACCGCGCCGGATACCGGCGCGCCGTGGCGCGCATTCAGGAGTACATCCGGGCCGGCGATACTTACCAGGTTAATTATTCTTACCGCCTCCGGCAGCCGTTGCGCATGACACCCTGGGAACTGTTCGAGCGCATGCTGGATCGCCGCCCGCCACCGCATGCCGCCTTCATCGAAACGCCGGACTGGGCCATCTGTTCGGCCTCGCCCGAGCTTTTTTTCGCCCTCAATGGGATGCGCATCGTTTCCCGACCCATGAAAGGCACCGCGCCCAGGGGCAAACTGCTGGACGACGACATCGGGCAGGCCATCGCCCTGCGCGCCTCCGCGAAAAACCGGGCCGAGAATGTGATGATCGTGGACATGGTCCGCAACGACCTGGGGCGCATAGCCCTGCCGGGCAGCGTGCGCGTCGAGCGCCTCTTCGACATCGAAAAATATCCGACGTTGTGGCAGATGACCTCCACCGTCGCGGCCCGCACACGCGCTTCGTTCGGCGACATCCTGCGCGCGCTTTTTCCGGCCGCATCCATCACCGGCGCGCCGAAGGCGCGCACCATGGAAATCATCCGCCAACTGGAAACCACGCCGCGCCGCGTCTACTGCGGGTGCATCGGCCGGTTCGAGCCGAAACGCAAAGCCAGCTTCAACGTGGCCATTCGCACGGTGCTCGTCGACAAACGCGCACGGCGGGCGGAGTACGGCGTGGGCGGGGGGATCGTCTGGGACTCCGGCGCCGCCTCCGAGTTCGAGGAGTGCCGCACCAAGTCGCTGGTTCTTTTCAATCGGCATCCGGATTTCTCGTTGTTGGAGACGATGTTGTGGACGCCGCGGGACGGATACTTTCTGCTCGACCTGCATCTGGCGCGCATGGCCGCTTCGGCGCGCTATTTCGATATTCCCTGGCGCGCGGCGACCGTCAACCGCAGACTCGACGCCGCGGCAAAGGGATTTGCGGCGCAACCGCTGCGCGTCCGTCTGCTGCTGAATCGGACGGGCGCGGCCACGCTCGAAGCGCAACCCCTGGATATTCCGTCCAGGCCGAAACCGCTGCGCGTCCGCCTGGCCCGCCAGGCGGTCGCAAGCGACTCGATCTTTTTGTATCACAAGACCACACAGCGCGCGCTGTACGAGACGGCCCGCGGCCAGGCGCCGGGCTTCGACGAAGCTCTGCTCTGGAACAAGCGCAACGAACTCACCGAGTTCACCACCGGCAATCTCGTCGCCAAAATCGGCGGCGAACTCGTGACCCCGCCCGTGGCCTGCGGCCTGCTGGGCGGGGTCTACCGGCGACACCTGCTCGACCGCAAAGTACTGCGCGAGGCGATCGTCCGCATCGCCGACCTGGGAAGTTGCCAAGCGCTCTTTCACATCAACTCCCTGCGCGGCATGCGCCGCGTGAAGTGCGAACGAACGCCAGAGTAATTGACGACATCGCGCGCTTGCGACGCCGTTTATACAACGCCGATGCGCTCGATCTTGGCGGCCAGGATGAAATCGTTTTCGGATAGGCCGTGTATCTTGTGGGTCCAGAGCGTGACCGTGACCCGGCCCCAGGTAAGCTCGATCACGGGGTGGTGATTCTCCGCCTCAGCCAGCGCGCCGACGGCATTGGTGAAGGCCAGCGCGGCCTTGAAATCCTTGAACTTGAAGGTCTGCGTCAGACGCTGGTTCTCGATCAATGTCCACTTGGAAGACACACTCGCCATGAAAGGTTTGAGGCTCTCGCCGGCAAGCGGAGGTTCAAGTCCCGAACAGGGGACACAGTTGCGTTTGTATAAGACCGGTTGTTCTTCGTTCATGATTGGCGCCTTTGCGGGTTGGGTTCGCACGGTGGAGGCTGAATGTATCAGGGGACGAGCACGATTTTGCCCAGCGAACTGTTTTCCATGATGTCGTGATGGGCGGCGACGGCCTGTTTAAGCGGCAATTCCCTGCTGACCACGGGATTCAGCACACCTTGTTCCAGTCCGGCGGCAATTGCCGCATGTATGCTTGCCATATCCTGCGGCGAAGTGTTGAAAAGGGTCATCCCCAGAATTGCCGCATCGCGCCCCATGGTCTCGCGCGGGTCGATCTCCACCGGTCCACGGCTCCCGATCACGACGACTCGTCCGCTCTTGGCGAGCAGAGTAAGATCGTGACCCAGATTGACATTGGCAAGCATCTCGAGAATCACATCCACGCCCTTCTTACCGGCGACGGCCTTGATTTGCTCCTGGTATCCGGGTTCGTTATGGTTCACAACATGGTGCGCCCCATGCTTTCTTGCGAGTTGCATGCCTTCCGTCGAACCGGCGCTTCCGATCACCCGCAGGCCGGCGGCATGGGCGAATTGCACGGCGGCCAGCCCCACTCCACCGCTGGCGCCGTGAATCAGCACCGTCTCGCCCGGCGCCGCGTGCGCCCGATGAAACAGCGCCCGATAGGCCGTGCCGTAAGGAACGCCCAAAGCGGCGCCCTGGGCGAAGGTGACGGATTCCGGCAGAGGATAAATGTTGGCGGCCGCGCAAAGGGTCTGTTCGGCATACGATCCCGATATGCTCCAGGTGAAATAGACCTGCTGTCCAGGTTGGCAATCCTCGACGTCGGCGCCGACCGCATCCACAATCCCGGCGCCGTCAATACCCGGAGTGTAAGGCAGGGGTAAATCGGGACGATACATGCCGCCTCGGATATAGGCGTCAACCGGATTGACCCCGGCCGCCACGACTTTTACGCGAACCTGTCCCGGCCCCGCCTGCAAATCGGCGGTACCTTCATATTTCATGGTTTCAGGCGGACCGAACCCGTGAACACGTATGGCTTTCATCTGCTGCCTTCCTTTATATCGTTTGCCGGTCTCAGCGAGTTACTGCAAGCTCAATCCTCATAAATTAGAGCGGACCAACCACCCATGCCATAGGATATTTCCCGGTTCGCCCATGCAAAAACCCTTAGCCGCAATGCCCTTCGGTAATTCATGAGCGTTTGCGGATGACCTTGAACTCGAACGGACGTGTGGATGAAAGGTTCTTGCGGAGTCTGGGCCAGCTGCTGACGGGTTGGCGCAAAGCTCTGGGGCATGAGCGCGCGCGTCGTG
>JANYBP010000095.1 GCA_025360745.1 bacterium | reverse complement strand
TCCCGTAACTCGCCCATGACTGACTCCTCTTGTTTAATCCGGCGCCGCGGACCATCCGCAGCACCGGTGGAGTCAGTCTATCCCCCATAAAGCAAAACCGCCTCGCGGTCTTTAACTCCGCGAAGCGGTTCCGTTCAACGTCGCAACTCACCCTTGAGGAGACCGCGCAGCGGGCTCCGAATAGGGTGCGGTTGCTGGTTGGCTGTTCCTTGTCTTGTTCCGTGCTGAGACCAGACACAGCGCAGACAGAACGAAGAGAGCAACCTCGGCAATCAGTGCGGTCGACAACACTGTGACTACCTCTGGAGGCAGTGAGAACTGCTCCTTCGTTTCTGTGAGCCTGATGTTGTTGACAATGACGATGGCGACGAACGGGACTAGCATCTGGAGCGCGGCGGACGATGCGACCGTCGTGAAAGCGGCACGTTTCTGACGGAGCCATTTGCGCGCAAGGCAGACCTGAAGGCAACCGGAAGCAAGGCAGGCAATGAGCGTCACCGGCCAGTAGACCAGGGCCAGAACAACCATGATGTACAATGGCATCAACTCTCCAGTCTCATGTCATGTCTCGATGCAGCCAACGTTTATTCTGCGTCATGACGTGATTTCCGGAACCATGATCCGAAATGACACCTGACGCATGTTTTTTTGTCAAGCAATAGTCTGACTAAAATTTATCCTAGAAACCGCCATCGTTAACGTCAAGGGTTATTTTTTAAAAATTGTTTTTTTTAAAAAAGTTATTTTAAAAAGCAACAGTTTCAATGATTTTAGCTTGCGGCAGCGGCGGAACGGCGTGAAGTGACGTAGCAGAACCGAAAAAGTCACACGGGACTGCTGGCGACGTAATTGCCGTCCAGGGAGGCGTTATGCGTCGCAAACGATAATCTGGAAGTTTGTATGCGGCACATATGCTGCTCAAAGGGGTGAACATCAGGGAAGTCCAGAAATACCTGGGGCACGAGAACGTGGAAACGACAATGATTTATACGCATGTGATCCGCGGCATGGATTCCACGGCCGAAAGTCCGCTGGATGAACTGTGAGGGTAAACCGCCTGTATCCGTGTAATCCGTGGTTCGCGTTATGCCTCGCTCTTCAACTGCCGCAGTTTCTGGAACAGGACGTTCGGCTTGAATGCGGCCGCGTCCTTGCGTACACTCGCCCCATTGGAACCCGACAGTGGGCGGTCTGCGTGGGTTTAAACTTGTGGAGGACAGAATTCAGCGGCCGGATGGAACGGAGCATGAGACGATAATTGCACACTTAGTCGGCACACTTAGTCGGTTACGCTTAGTCGCTTACACTTAATCGACTAAGGGGTGCGACTAAGCGTAACCGACTAAGTGTACCCGACTAAGTGTAAGCGACTAAGTGTAAGCGACTCGCGCGGAGGCGCGGAGCACGCGGAGAAAGCCCGGTGCGACTAAGCGTAAGCGACTAAGTGTAACCGACTAAGTGTGGGACTAAGTGTCGCAGAGCAGAATGAAGCAATGTCCTCCTTCACTTTTCGCCGGTTGGACAATTGGCATTTCATTCTGAATGCTGACTCCTGAGCAATTAACGGGATTTTAACCAAGAACCAGACAGGACAATCAATATGTTGCTGGCAATTTATACGGTGCTGATGGTGTTGGTGCTTTTCGGGCTGACGATCTTTGTCCACGAATTCGGCCACTTTCTCGCCGCCCGGCGCTGCGGACTGGTGGTGGAGGTGTTCGCCATCGGTTTTGGTCCCGCACTCTGGCAGCGGCGCGTCAACGGCGTCACCTACAAGATCGGCTGTATCCCCTTCGGCGGTTATGTGTCCCTGCCGCAACTCGACCCCTCAGGTACGCAGCAGCTTCAAGGCACGGCGAACAAACCTTCGGAGGCGGACGTCGGAGAGACCGCGCCTGTGGCGCCGCCGCCGATCGGGCCCTGGCGGAGAATCGTTGTCAGCGTGGCGGGCGCCTTTGGAAACCTGGTGCTGGCCGCGATCCTGGCCTGGGCGGTCTACTTCATCGGCAAACCGGCCTCGCCCTCCGAACGCAACGCCACCATCGGCTACGTCGCCACCAACAGCGCCGCTTACGCCGCCGGACTACGGGTGGGCGATGAGGTGCTGACCGTCAACAACGGGCCGGTCAAGAACTGGCCGGACTGCCTGGTGTCCGTCTGCCGCTTCACGAACGTGACGCTCGGCGTCCGCGACGCGGCCGGGCTGCCGCGCACGCTGACGCTGCGCACGGAGAAGGGGATTTTCGGCGAACAGACCCTGCTGGGCGTGGACGGGCGCAGCCTCTCGATGGTGCTCTCGGTCGAGTCGGGCTCGACCGCGTATGCCGCCGGGGTGCGGGCGGGCGACCTGGTCGTCGGTTTTGACGGGCAAAGCGTCGTCAGCCGCGCGCATTTGATCGCGCTGGTCGGCGCGCGCGCCGGGCGGCCGACGGCGCTGCGCGTCAAGCGCGGCGCGGAATTCAAGGAACTGGTTGTGACGCCGGCCTGGGATGAAAATTCGAAACAGGTGCGCATCGGCATCACCTTCAACATCATGGACGTCGAATTCGACCAGATCGTGCACCCCAAGCCATCCGAACAGCTTTACAGTCACAGCCTGGCGATCTTCCGGATTCTGGGCGCGCTGGTTACGCCCAGTCAGTCCAAGGCCGCCTCGCAGGCTTTGGGCGGGCCGGTCATGATCATGATCAGTTACTGGTACATGGTGAAACTGAGCTTGATGCTGGCGGTATTTTTCACCGGTTTTCTCAACGTCAACCTGGCGATTCTCAACTTGCTGCCGATTCCGGTGCTCGACGGCGGACACGTGCTCTTCGCCTTGTTCGAAGTCATCTTCCGCCGCCCGGTGCCGGCCCGTATCGTCAACCACGTGACCAACCTCTTCGCCGTACTGCTGATCGGCGTCTTTGTGTTGCTGACCTACCGCGATGTGAAACGTTTTACGCCGGTTGAACACTATCTCAAAAAGTGGTTCGGCCATGAAACGCCCGTTGCCGCGACGAACGCCATGCCCGCGCCGACGCGCCCGTCCAAGGACCCGACGCCATGACAACAGCCGCGGCTTGGACGCAGGCCCGCCGTCCAACGCGCGCGCTGCGCGTCGGCGGCGTGGCGGTGGGCGGCGGGGCGCCGGTCAGCGTGCAGACGATGACCAAGACCGACACCCGCGAGGTGGCCGCGACCGTGGCGCAGATTCGCGAACTGGCGGCGGCGGGCTGCGATATCGTGCGCCTGGCCGTTCCCGACGAGACCGCCGCGCGGGCGCTGGCCGCCATCCGGCGCGAGTCGTCCATACCGCTGATCGCCGACATTCATTTCGACCACCGGCTGGCGCTGATCGCGCTGGAAGGCGGGGTGGACGGGCTGCGCTTGAATCCCGGCAACATCGGCGGCGCCGAGCGGGTGCGCGAGGTGGTGCGGGCGGCGGCCGGACGGCGCGTGCCGATCCGCATCGGCGTCAACGCCGGCTCGCTGGAAAAAGCGCTGCTGGCGCGCCATGGCGGGGCCACGGCGGAGGCGCTGGTCGAGAGCGCGCTGGGCCACGTGGCGATGCTGGAAGCGGCCGGCCATCGCGAGATCAAGATTTCGGTCAAGGCCTCGGACGTGGGCCGCACGGTGGCGGCCTACCGGCTGCTGGCGCAGCGCACGGAATATCCGCTGCATCTGGGCGTGACCGAAGCCGGCACGCTGCTGTCCGGAACCGTGCGCTCCAGCGTGGCGCTCGGGATCCTGCTGGCCGAGGGGATCGGCGACACGATCCGCGTCTCGTTGACCGACCAGCCCGTGCAGGAGGTGCGCGTGGGACTCGACCTGCTGCGCGTCTTCGGCCATAAGCCGCCGGGGGCGCGGGTGATTTCGTGTCCCACCTGCGGCCGCATCCAGATCGACGTGATCGCCCTGGCGCAGCGCGTCGAGGCGGAACTGGAACTGCACTACCACGCCCACCCCGGCGCGGCGCGACCGGTGGTGGCCGTGATGGGCTGCGCGGTGAACGGCCCCGGCGAAGCGCGCGAAGCCGACATCGCGATCGCCGGCGGCGCCGGCAAGGCCGCGCTTTACGTGCGCGGCCTCTGCGTCGGCACGCTCCCCGAAGCCGAACTCCTGCCCCGCCTGCTGGAAGAAGTCCGCCGCTGGCGCTAGGCGCTATATCGGCGCAAGGGCTGTAATTCGCTTGCTTCCTTGTGCCGCCCAAACCTCGTTTGTGCGCGTTGCCGCCATGTTGCCGACTGGTCATTCACCTTACGCCCACGCGGCGACGGAGGCCCGTCGCCCTCCAAGCATGGTAGCGATTGACTGGAACATTTTTCTGGAGGGCGGCAGGCCCCTGCCGCCGCGTGGGCGTAAGGTGAAATGCCCGTGGATGGAATGCCGGAACGACGACAGGCGATGCTTTGTGCGTCTCCTGCCGCCTTGCGCAACAGGCACGGGCGATTGATGGTCAACGCAAATGCGCTCCCCACCCTTATTCACTCGCGACACGAGGCCGCAGGGGTATCGGAGTTGCGCCTTGTCTTTTCCACTTTCCGTTATACTATCCTTGAAGGTTTCTCTTTCGGCAAACGTCTTGATTATTAAAGCGCGCAGTCAGACTTGAGGGGCGCATGGCAGAATCGAAAGATACGGGGCCGGCAGTGGAGGCGATCGTTGCCGAACACCAGGCCGCGCTGTTGCGTTATGCCGCGCGACTGCTGAACGACCCAGTGGCGGCGCAGGATGTGGTGCAGGAGGCCTTTGTCCGGCTGGTGCGCGAACGCACCGCCGGCCGACTACCGCCGCCGGACACATGGGCCGGCTGGCTGCACCGGGTCACGCATAACGCCGCCGTGGACTACCTGCGCCGGGAACAGCGTTTGCGCGGACTGCATCGAAGGCAGGCGGATGAACCGGCCGCGCCGGCCGCCGCCGCCCAACCGGAGGAGCGTATGGCGTATGTGCTCGAACTGGCCCGCCGCCTGCCGATTCCAGAGCAGGAAGTGCTCGTGCTGCGCCTGCAGGAGGGGCGTTCCTATAAGGAAATCAGCGCGCTCACCGGCCGCAGCGAGGGCAATGTCGGCTGCCTGCTCCACCAGGCGGTGAAAACGCTGGCCGCACGCCTCCAGAAAGCCGGTGCATTATGACCGCGGAGAAAGACGCCATGCAGGACGAGAACGGCAAAGTCGAAAACGGACGGCCGCAAGAGCCCCTGGCAGCGGTTGCACATCCCGCCAACCTGACGCTCTACCTGCTCGGCGACCTGCCGGAGGCGGAGGCCGGAATCGTGCGGACACACCTCGCCGCCTGCGCCGCATGCCGCGTCGAAGCCCGGACGCTGGAACAAACCATCGCCGTCCTGCGCACCGCCTATGCCGCCGCGCCCTCCGCTCCACTGCAACTGGATGCCCGCCACCGCCGCTTCAAATCGCGCTGGTATGGCCCCTCTTTCCAATTGCAACTGCCCCGCCCCCCCCGGCGCCTCTGGCAAAACCTGCTCGCCACCGCCGCCTCGCTGGTATTGCTACTGGGCACCGCTTGGGTTTTCTTGCTCAATCAAGTCACTCCCTTCGCCAAACTGTCTTGCGAAGTTGCGCCTTCATCCCATACGGCCATGATTATGCTGGACCGTATAGAGGGGGCAGGGAGTGTTGACTTACCTGCCGCGCCAGCCAAACCGCAGGACGCCGATGGGGACAGAGCAACAACCGACCTGAAAGTTAATAATCTGTTGTTGCGGACATCCGACTCGTCCGGCTTGCCCGCCGACCCCTTCGCCGTCATCCAGGATTCTGCGGCGAATACGGCGGCCACGCCGCCGCCAAGTCCGGCGCCCAGCGTCAAGGGTTGGGGAACAGAAATCAGCTCCGGTGTTTTCGGTGGCGCGGCGGCGAACGGAAAACCTGCCGAGGACGGGGCGAAAGCGGACAGCGGACTACTTGCGAAATCGAAACCCGCCGACGCTGAAGTCGAAAGCGCGAATGTGGCTGGATATTTCGCTCTCCCAAAGGACGCCCTGTCGTCCCACGCCGTCATCAAACGCGCTGTCAGCCCATTTTCCGCGGAGATCACCGTAAACACGGAAGAATTACACGTATCGGGAAAAAATGGCGGGAAAGATAACTACGACAAAAAACCCGCGGACAATGGGGACCTCTTATGGCGCGCGACTCTTGCCAAGCGCGAAAAAGAGCTCTCGGCGCGGGAGAAACTTTCGCAACCCACCGGAGGACGATACGAAGATCGTCGCTCCAATGCCGAACCGATGCCGTCCACGCCATCTTCTGGAGGGTCGGGCTCCGTCCCGACCGTGCTTGATCGAGTTTCGCAGTCGCCGCGGAAACAATCCGTTGCCCCCGCGGACTTTGCCGGCGAGCACGTTTCCGCCTACTCCGATGGAATAACAGAGCCGAACGCGGCGGCGGCGGCGCCGGAAATGCCTCCGGTAGTAACGAAGAGCCCGTTGATTCTAAAGGGACTTTACGCCAACCGTGGATCCGGCGAGACCCGCGCCGCCGCACGTAGAGCGTATGGTGGTGGCGGCATGCAAGTTGACCAAGGCGCCGGAACAGCGTCCGATCCGGACGCACGCTTCGCGGATGAACCCAATGACATTACCGTCACCATGGATGCAAACGGCCCAGCCGGCGCAACAGTTGCAGGAGACCTGGCATTGTCCCATAAGCGCCGCGCAATAGATGAAGAACGCAAAGCCGAAGCGCTAGACAAAGGGCTTGCGCAACTCTCAGACGGACGACACGGAGGTCGTCCCTCCAATGGCGGAAACATATCGCCCTCTCCTCCTTCTGGAGGGTCGGGCTCCGTCCCGACCGTTATTGCAGGAGTGAAAAAGCAGTCCGCTGGCAAATTCAAGACGGCGCAGTTACCGCCGCAACCCGTGAATTTACCGGCGCGGCAGAGAATCACGCAGCCACAGGGTTCGCTAGGCCGGGATCTCTCCGAGATGACCTTGGACAGTTTCGAAATTGAAACCGTCGCGAAAGAGGTGGATCAAAACCAGTCACGCCAGGCCGGCGAATCCCGCGAAGGGCAGCAAAGCATTCCGCAGTCTATCTCGCAGTTCGAGCCGGAGGGTGTGGCGCAGGCGCAACCTATCCCGCAGGCGGAGCCGCCCGCACCGCCGCCGCCGCCGTTCGATCTGCGCGACATCAATGGCTGGATGGCCGCCGCGCAAACGCCGCGCTCAACCTTCGCCATGGACGTGGATACGGCCTCCTACGCGCTATGCCGTAACTATCTGCGGCGCGGCGTCCTGCCGCCCGCGGGGTTTGTGCGGCCGGAGGAATTCGTCAACGCCTTCGATTACGCCTATCCTCCGCCCACCAGCGAGGCCTTCTCGATCCAGGCCCAGGGCGCGCCCTCGCCCTTCCGCCCCGGCGTCCACCTCTTGAGTCTGGGTGTGCAGGGGCGGCGGTTGGGACGCGAAAACAAGCCCGCCATGCTTACGCTGGTCGTGGACACTTCCGGCTCGATGGCGCTGCCCGACCGCCTGCCGCTGGTCAAGCAGGCGCTGCGCATGCTGATTGAAGGATTGCAACCCGCCGACCGCGTGGCGCTGGTGGCCTTCGACGCCCAGCCGCGACTGGCCCTGGAAGCCACGCCCGCATCCGACAAAAAGCGGCTGCTGGCGGCGCTGGATGCGCTGCAAGCCTCCGGCCTGACCGATCTTGAAGCCGCGCTGCGCCTGGGCTATGCCACCGCCGCACGGGGCTTTGTCCCCGGCGCCGCCAACCGCGTGCTGCTGCTCTCCGACGGCGTGGCCAATCTGGGCGCGGGCGCCGCCGACGAAATCCTGGCGAGCATCGAGCGCTACCGCAAGCAAGGTCTCACGCTTTCCGTGTTCGGTTTCGGTTTGGGCGCCTTCGACGACCGCATGCTCGCCACCCTCGCCGCGCGCGGTAACGGAAACTACCACTACCTCGACTCCGCCGACGAGGCGCGCCGGGTGCTGGTGGACGACCTCACCGCCACGCTGCACACCATGGCGGCCGACGCCAAGATCCAGGTCGAGTTCAATCCCCGCCGCGTGACGCAGTACCGCCAGATCGGTTACGAGCCGCGCCGCCTGCGCGACGAGGATTTCCGCAACGACGCCATCGTCGCCGGCGAAGTGGGTTCCGGCCAGTCGGCCACCTGTCTCTACGAACTGCGCCTCGATGGCGATTCGCGCGAACCGGTCGCCACAGTGCGCGTGCGCTACCGCGACCTTGAGAGCGGACGCATCGTGGAGATCGAGCAGCCCGTCGGGGCCGAGGCCTTCGCCGCCTCGGCAGACCGCGCCGCGCCGCGCTTCCGCCTGGCCGCCTGCGCCTCCGAGTTCGCCGAATTACTGCGCGGCAGTCCCTACGTGGAAGGCAGCGCCTATGCCGACGTGGCGCGTGTGCTGCGTCCCGTGGCAATGGAGTTGACGCTCGACCGGCGCGTCCGGGAACTGCTGCAACTCGTCACCGCCGCCCCCGGCTGCGCCAGGGTGGAGGAATAAATATTGGTGTTCAGTGTTCGGTGTTCGGTGTTCGGCGTGAACCATGTGGTAGGGCGGCATCGCCGAGGCCGCCGCGAATGGTGCAGGCGAAAGATTTGTGACTGGCCCAAGGCGGCGCTCTCGGCGAGAGCGTCCTACCGGATTGTTTGCGGCGCTGCCGTCACTGGCGTAGCAGCATGGCGTAAGCGAAAATGGAGGAAGAAAGCGCCAAATGACACTACAGGTTACGACTCACAAAATCGCAGCCACTGAGCGCCTGAACACCGAACACTTTGTGAATAGTTGTCAAAGGAGAGCAGCAATGAAGAAACCAAGCATCGCAATGGTCATGATCGCCGCCGCGCTTGCCGCGGCATACGCCGAACCCGCCTTGACGGTTACGGACTTCGGAATACGCGGCGCGATCGAGGGCGAAAACATCGCCTTCACCATCACCGGCGCCGTGGATGTCGCCGCCCGCGACGCGCGCCTGGTGCTGGCCGCGGGCGATCTTGCCTGCCTCGACAGCGGCGCCCTGCCGCGCCACAGCGAACTGCTGCGCGAGGGCGATCGCTATGTGGCGCTTTTCCAGCGCCGCGGAACGCAGACGTTCGGTTTCAAATTCGCGGCCGCCGCGGTCCGCGAGGGCGACTGGCGCATCGCGCGCTTCCTGCTTCCCGACGCGGCCGTGCGCAGAATCACGCTGCAATGCGACCGCCCCGATCTCGAAGTCGAATCGCCCGGCGCGCTGGGCTTCGCGCGCCAGACCAACGCCGCCGGGCAGGTCGAAATCAGCGCCCTGCTCGGCGCCGGACGGGACTTTCTCGTGCGCTGGAAGCCGAAGGTTCAAACGCTGACCGGCGAACTGGCGGTAACCTGCGAAGGCCATACCATCGCCCGCGCCGGCGTCGGCGCGCTGCGCCTCAACACGCTATACACCTACCGCGTCGCGCAGGGCAGTCTGCGCGCGCTTGCCTTCGCGCTGCCGCCGGACTTGAACATCACCCAGGTGCGCGGGGAGGATATCCGCGAATGGACGCTCGAACCGGCCGCCGCCGGCAAAGGCCGCCGCCTGCTGGTCACGTTGAGCCGTCCGAAAGAGTCGCTCTATCAGATTCAAGTGGAAGGGGAACTTGTGCTGCCGGCCTTCCCCTGCGCCTTCACCATGCCCGCCATCGCGCCCGAGGGCGTGGTGCGCACCAGCGGCTTTCTGCTCAGCGGGGCCGATGGTGCGGTCAAACTGCTGCTGCGCAAGTCGTCGGGGCTCACCCAGGTGGACCAGACGGCCTTCCCGGCGGCCCGCATGGACAACGGTCCCGAACGTCAGACACCGGCGCGCAGTCTTTACGCCTACCAGTACGCGGGCATGCCCTACACGCTCGAGCTCTCGGCCGAGGACGTTGTCACCTCTCTGCAGAGCGAGCAGAGCCTGCTGCTGACGCTGACCGACAACGATCTACAGCTCCAGGCCGGGATCGAACTCGACATCCGCGACGCCCCCGCCCGCGAGGTCGCCATCGCGATCCCGGCCGGCTGGACCGTCGCCACCTGCGCCGGCGGCGCGGTCAGCGACTACGACGTGCGCGGGAGCGGGACCAACCGCGCCGTGCATGTCTTCTTCCGCGATGCTGTGCTCGGCCACACGCGGGTGGACCTGCGCCTTGAACACAGCCTCGCCGCGGGCGACAAGACGTTCCCGGCGCCGTGTATCACCGTGCGCGACGCCCGCGCCGAACGCGGTTATCTCGCGCTGCGCGCAGAAAAGGGCGTGCGGCTGAAAGCGCAAAACGCCGCCGGCTTGCGCGAGGTGCATACCGCCTCGCTGCCCGTGCGCCTGCCGGACGCCCAGATGGCGTACCGTTTCAAGGAGCCCAACTGGTCGCTGAGCGTTGCGGTCGAGAAAACCGCGCCGACGATCGACGCCGAAAGCTTCCACCTGGTCACCGTCGGCGACGCCGCGCTCTTCGGCCTCTGCTCGATCACCTACCACATCGAGGGCGCTCCCGTGCGCGCCCTGCGCATGGAAATTCCCGCAACCTATCGCAACGTCGAATTCACCGGCCGCGGCATCCGCGGCTGGGAACAGACCGGCACGGTCTGGGTCGTGACCTTCCAGGAGAAACTGCTGGGCGACTACACCCTGCTCGTAACCTACGAGCAGCCTTTCGTCTTCGAGGGCGGCGAAGTGCCGGCCGGCGGCATCCGCATCGAGGGCGTCGAAAGCGAAGTTGGCTACGTCACCCTGGCCGGCGCCGCCAGTCTCGCGTTCGACCGCGTCGTGCGGGCCGATCCGGCCATACTCACCGTCGAGCGCGCCGAACTGCCGCAGGCTTACAAACTGCTGGTCAACGATCCGATCCTCTGCGTCTTCAAATATGCCGGCGGCCCGCACCAGGCCAGCCTCGCCGTGCGGCGTTATCCGACCCGCCCGCTGCTCGATCAGGTGGCCGATCACACAACGCTACAGACCACTCTCAGCCGCGAGGGCGAGGCGGTCACGACGGTCGGATACTACGTCAAGAACGCCTCGCGCCAGCACCTGGCCGTCAGCCTGCCGCCGGGGGCGCGGTTGTGGTCCGCCCGCGTCAACGGCGCCGACGTGCAGGCGCTCGATGTGCCCGGCAAACCCGGCGCCATTCTGGTGCCGCTGCAACGCCGCCGCGATCCGGATGAAGCCGCGCGCATCGAAATCGTTTATGCCGAAACCCGTCCCGCCTTCCATTTCCGCGGGAATCCGGCCTTCACGGCGCCGTCGGCGGATGCGCAGGCGGTTTTCACAACCTGGACCGTGATCCCGCCCGAAAACTACGCCGTGATCGGCGCGGGCGGGACGCTGCTGCCCACAGGCGGCGCCGCGGCGGGCGGCAGCGTGCAACTCGCACTCGGCGTACAGCATGCCGTCGGGCTCGTGTTGTTCCACTACGGATGGCTGCTGGCCGGCGCACTGCTGTCATTCGGACTGCTTTGCCTGATCGTCCGCAACGCCGGCCGACGCCGCCTGATCGCCTGGTCCAGCCTGCTGGCCGCCCTGGGCGCGCTCTTTATCGTCGCCTTCGCACTGCGCATGCAGGGCATGAGTTGGCCCAGCCGCGCCTTGCTGCCGTCCACGCCGGTGAGTTGCTCCTTCGCGCGACCGGTCAATCTGGCCGGCAGCGAGCCGAGCATCGTCGTAAGCGTGATGCCGCGCTGGCTGGGCGCGGCCGGCTCGCTAAGCGGAGCGATCGCCGGCGTCCTGGCGGGACTTTATCTGCTCGCCACCGTCCGGCGGCGGGGACAAACCCGCGCCGCGCTTGGAGCGCTCGCGCTGCTGGCGGGGCTGGCTTGCCTGGAAGTCACGCGGCCCTGGGCCTTGGGTCTGACACTCTCGCTTATGCCGCTCGCCATCGCCTTCGGCCTGCTGAGCCGCGCGTGGGCGGCCGGCCGGCGGCGCGCGTTCAGCGATAATGATGCCCCCACCCCGCAGCCGCCTCCAGTTCCTGCTTCGCCGCTGCCGCCTGTGACGCCCGCCGTCGCGGCGCTGGCGCTGGCGCTGGCTTTTGGAACGGTCATGCCGGCGCAGGCTGGCGGCAAGGGCGGCGTTTCCGCCAAGCCCTCCGCGTCCGCGACCGTCGCGGTTCCGGCGGAATGCCTGGCCGCGCCTCCAGTTCTATGCACGCTGACTAATCCAAACCTGCCGCCGACGCTCGCCGTGGACGCCGCCGTGCTGGACATTCAGGGACCCGCCACGACGGCGCGGGATGCCAATCTCTACGCCACCGTCACCGCCACACTGGAGTTCGAGGCCAAAGCTACGGGCGTCTTCCGGCTGATGAATGCGCCGGCGGTGTTGCAATCGTTCAAGCTGAATTCCTCCGATCTGGAACTGCGCGCCTCGGACGGCGCGCCGCAGTTGGTGGTCGGCGACACCGGCAAATACAAGATCACGCTGGTGTGGTTGACGCCTGTCGTTGTGCGCGAGAACGGATGGGAAGTGCGGCCGTGGCTGCCGGCGAATCTGCGCAACCGCGTCACCCTGCGCCTGCCCGCCGCCAGTCTGGACGCGCAGTCGCCCGACGCCGTCTACCTCAAAACGGACGAGGATCAGGCGCAGGGGCGCACAACCGTCACCGCGGTCTTCGGCTCCGACGTCGCGCCCGTACTGATCTGGAAGCCCGTCGAGCGGCGCACGAAACTGGAGAAGGTCAGCGTCTTCGCCGAAGTCAACAGCGTGGCCGCCTTCGATCCCGGCGTGGTCACGCTCACCCACACGATCCGTTACGAAATCGCCCAGGGCGAGTTGCAGTCCTTCGCGCTGCGCGTGCCGTCGAATCTGACCGCCACGGCCGTCAGCGCCCGTGGACTCAGCACCTGGCGCTTCGATCCCGCCACCCACCGCGTCGAGGCGCTGCTGGAGAAACCGGTCAGCGGCGCGCTGACGCTGACGGTCGTCACGCAAATGCCTCAGGAGGGCGCGCCGTACGACGCGATCCTGGAGGCGCCGGTCATTGAAGCTGTCGCGCGGCAGCGGGGCGCGCTGGCCTTGACCGCTCCCGACGCGATGCAGGTGCGCGCCGAGGCGCTGGACGGAGTGGCCGCGATGAGCCCGTCGGACTTCCCCGCCGCGGCGGGCGGCGCCGCGGTCAAGCGGGCCTTCCGCTATCACCAGTTGCCGGCCCGCGTGCAGGCCCACGCCGAGCGCGTGCTGCCGGAAATCCGCGTGGTGGAGGACGGACGCTTCGATCTTTCCGACGAACGGCTGGTACGCTCGGCGCGCCTGACCGTAACCGTGGCTCGCGCGGGCATTTTCAGCCTGCGCCTCGCGCTGCCGCCGGACTTCGATATCGAGTCGCTGACCGGTTCCGATGTCAGCCACTGGGACGAAACCCGCGACGCCAGCGGCCGGGTCGCCATCGTGAACTTCGACAAGCAGGCGCTCGGAGAGCGCACGCTCAACATCGTCGTATCGCGCACCGGCAAGGGCCTCGACGCCTCGATCGCCGCGCCGCGCCTGGGCGTGGAGGGGGCGATCAAGCACACCGGCGTGCTGCTTGTCTCCGGCGAACGCGGGGTGCGGCTGACGACCACCACACGCGACGGGGTCAGCGAAATGAATCCCGCCGAAGTTGGCATCACGCAAGCCGGCGCGCTGGCCTTCCGCCTGCTGCGTCCCGACTGGCAACTCATGCTGCGCACCGACGTGCTGGCGCCGGTGATCCGCGTGGAGGGTGTGCAAACCGTGCATCTGTCCGAGGGCCTGATCCAGGGCCGCGCCTTCCTGGACTACCGCATAGATAATGCCGGCGTGAAGTTCTTGACGCTCCAGGCGCCGCAGCCGGGGGTGGCCCTGGCTTTCAGCGGACGCAACATCGCCCGCGTGCAGGAAACCGACAAGGCCGCCGGGCTCTGGCAGGTGGAATTGCAGGGCAAGGTGGAAAATCTCTATCGTCTGGAGGTCGGCTACCAGATTCCCTGCGCGACTAAGACCAACGCCGTGCTGCTGCGCGCGGTGCGCACGGTGGGCAGCGAGTCGCAAAAGGGCTACCTGGCGGTGACCGCCAGCCCGCGCCTGCGCATCGCGGTCAATGCCGTGCCGCCGGGCTTCCAATCCGAGGACGCCCGCGGCATTCCGTCCAGCTTCCGCGCCGGCGACCTTTCCGATGCGGTGCTCTGCTACCGCACCACACAGCCGGACTTCGCGCTGCCCGTGACGCTCGTGCGGCACGAATCGGCCTCCGTGCTGGCGGCGACCGTGCAGCATGTGCAACTGCAGACCGTGGTGGCGGGCGACGATCAATCCGTGACCCGCGCGCAGTTGGAAATGCGCGTCGGCGATCTGCGCTTTTTGCGGACCACGCTGCCGCCCGCCAGCCAGGTCTGGGCGGTTTTCGTCAACGGCCGTTCGACCGTGCCGCTGGTGGAAGGCGACGCCCTGCTCGTGCCGCTCGATCTCGCGCCGGCGGGCGAAACGGTGTCGGTGGAGTTGCTCTACGGCGTGCGCGGCGCGACCGCGCGCCTGGGCCGCCGTCACACCTACGCCGGTCCGCGCTTCGATCTGCCGCTGGCCGACATTGCCTGGACCTTCTATCTGCCCTCCGACTGGCGCTGCTACAGCTTCGGCGGCACACTCAACCATCGCTCCGGCGCGGCGGCGCCGGCGCAGGTTTTCGATGACCGCAGTTATCTCGCCGCCAACACTTTCGAGAGCCAGCGCGCCCACAGCAAGGCCGCGACCAACCTGAAGCAGGGCGAGCAGATGGCGCGCGAAGGGCGCCAGGAACAGGCCAAGAAAGCCTTCGAAACTGCGCTCTACTATTCCCAGGGGCAATCCGATTTCAACGAGGATGTGCGCGTCCAGTATCGCAACCTGGCGCGCCAGCAGGCGGTGGTGGGACTGGTCAACCGCCGCGACAACCTGCGCCAGGCGCGCAACGTGCAGGACGAGCAGACCGCGAACAACATCACGGGCTTCAACAAGGGTAATTGGAACGACGATTACGGCAAGCAGGTGACCCAGCAGTTGAGCGCCGAGGACAACGGCGCGCTCAACGCGGTGGCCGACAAGATACTGGTCCAGCAGGAAGCGGCCGCGGCCACGGTCAATCCGATCCACATCACCCTGCCGATGCACGGGCGGGCGCAGTTCTTCTTCCGCCAGCTCCAGGTGCGCCCCGGCGGCGAACTGACCGTGAACTTCAAGGCCCTGCGCCCCGGCTCCGCTGGCTGGCTGCTGATGACCGGCGCGCTCGTGGCGGGCTTCCTGCTCTTCAGAGCCCTGCTCTGGCTGGCCATCCCGCGGCCACAGACTGCGACTCGATAAGAGGGTTCAGGGTTCGGGCGCATCAGTTGTAATGGGTCAGCACCCTGGCGGGACCGCCTGAAGGCGGCCCACCAAACGCGAAAACAACTGATAATGCCGTTTGGTGTACCGGCTTTAGCCGGTCTTTCGCCCGCCGCCCCTACGTCACTTCTCAACTTCAGAAGTCACCCTTCCAAACCCGGCACGAACGACGAATACGGTAGACGTCATTATTGCTGTCCTCGGGAATTTTTTTGGGGATTATTCTTGTTTCTCGCGAAGGGGTTCGTCCCATGCATTATGCGGGTTTCGAATGTTATCAAGGAGCACATTGAGAACTTCGCGCTGTTTGTCGTCCAGGGATAAGGTATGTGATGTGAGAATACCTGATGCTCGGCATGCAAGTTCTTCCTTCGTCCGGCCCGTAAATTCAACCAGCGTATCGGCATCCACAGAGGTCCACTCCCGCACTTCAGTCGCACTGGTTGATCTCCCCTTAGCTTGGCGCACGCGAGCCTTAACCTCCACCGCTTGGTTCGCCGCTCTTGTCTAATAGATTGCGTAGTAGGCTGAGTCAAATGCTATTCCGAGGATAGCAGATGCGACGGTAATCGCAACTGCACCTCCAAGAACCAATGCCCACCGCGAACTTGCAGTCCGCTGCTGTAGAGTGTTTCGGTTCACAACCCATGCAAAAACAAACACCGTCAACAACGCTGCCAGTTGGGCTATTGGGGGCGGGGGATGATCGAGGATAAAAAGCGCCCCTGTTTCCTTCAACAGGCGTTGGTGATTGTAGTGCCACCATAGGCTGTGAATCTTCCCAGCAACATGCCATCCGACCGCACCTATTGCAATCAGCAGTAGGTTCAAGATGAATTGCGGTCGAATCTTATTCATTCCGTGTTGCCGAACGTTATTTGGTCAAAAAAAGTGTGGAATAACCAATATGACCACAACTGGTTGCGGCTTTTCGTTAACGGCGGCAGGCAGTGCGAAGGTGGGTCATCGGTTCCGATCAGCCAACGCGGTTTCCGGTGTGTGTGACGCTGTATCGTCTTCACACCTTGCTTGCCTTCTTTTTCCGCGCCGGTTTCGCGGCGGGCAGTTGCTTGATGGTCTTCTCGAAGTCGTCGGGCTGGCTGGCTGCTTCGGTGAGGCGGTGGCAATGGAAGGTGTCGTATTCCTGTTCGGCGTGGCCGAGGGCCAGTTCATGCGAGATCTTGCCGGCGTGGGTGAGTATGCCGCGATCGTTGAGGGTGAGGAAACCGTCGAGCTTGGCGATCCAGTCCGCCATGTGCATGGGCACACGTCGCATGGCCTGGCCTTCGGCGAAGATAAGGTATTGCTCGACGAGATTGTTAAGCGCGGCTAGTTCAGACTCGGACAGGTAGTTTTTGGCGATGGCGACATCCTCTTTGCGGAGTTTGGCGCCGCGCCAGTTGGTCAGGCCCATGTTCGGTTTGGCGCTGTCAGCGCGATTGCGGACGATTTCGGCCGCCGTCTGGCCGGTGATGGCCCAGTGCATTTTGTTTTGGACGGTCTTGAAGAAAGCGATGCTGGTCTCGGCGGTGGGATCGTAGTCAATGCTGGTGGCGTAAATGTCGGTGATCTTCTGGTAAAACCGCCGTTCGGACGTGCGGATGTCCTGAATACGCCGAAGGAGTTCCTCGAAGTAGTCGAAGGGGCGGTCGGGATTTTTCAGCCGCTCATCGTCCAGCACAAAGCCCTTGACGATGTATTCCCGCAACCGCTGCGTGGCCCAGATGCGAAACTGGGTGGCGACGCGGGATTTGACGCGGTAACCGACGGAAATGATGGCGTCGAGGTTGTAGAAATTGGTGCTGTAGTCCTTACCGTCGGCGGCAGCAGTAAAGAATTTCTTTACTACTGAAACCTCCAGCAATTCGCCCTCTTCGAAGATGTTTTTGAGGTGCTGACCTACGTTTTGTTTTGACGTCTGGAACAGCTCGGCTAGGAGTTGCTGCGTGAGCCAGACTGTCTCGTTCTCGAAGCGGACATCGATCTTGATGGCGCCGTCTCCGCTCTGGTAAATGAGCAACTGGGATTTGGAAGGAGCCTCGTTCATGCCGTGATCCTCCAGTGATTTGTTCGACTTCGTCATGATCGTTATGCCCGCCCCATCAGACACGCGAGTTGCCCGGCGGCATCGGCCAGCAGGGCACGGCTGTCGGCCATCAATTCCGGCAGGGTTGACGGTCCGAAGGTTAAGGAAAAACAGCCGTCGAAAAGCTCGTTCAAGGCTGGCAGGGCGGCGCGCTCGACGCTGCCCGAAAGCAGGGTGACCGGCAGACGCTGTTGCCTGGCATGACGGGCAACAATAGTCGGCGTCTTGCCGCGCAGGGTCTGTGTATCGCTGCGTCCTTCGCCGGTCAAGACCCACCCGGCAGCTTCGAGCGCCCGATCGAGCCGCAAAAGGCCGGCGATGACTTCCGCCCCGGAGTGAAGCGTACCGCCCAGCAACCGGCAGGCGAACCCCAACCCGCCCGCCGCGCCCGCGCCGGGCAGATTGCGCGCCGCGCGTTGAAAAGCTTGTTCCGCGCGCTCCGCAAAATTTCCGATGGCGGCGTCGAAACGCGCCTGTAGCTCGGGCGTCACGCCCTTTTGCGGACCGAAGACGGCGGTCGCCCCGTGCGGGCCGGTCAGGGGGTTATCGACATCCGACAAAATCGTCAGCCGGCATTGCGCGATCCTGGCATCGAGTCCGCCCAGGTCCAGCTTCACCACGCGCTGTAGTTCGTCTGGAACCGGCTCGACCGCCTGCCCCGCCGCATCCAGCAAACGCGCGCCCAGCCCGACCAGCATTCCCGCGCCGCCGTCGTTGGTGGAACTGCCGCCGAGTCCGAGCATGATCTCGCGCACACCGCGATCGAGCGCCCGCCGCAGCAACTCGCCCACGCCGATCGTCGTCCGCCGGCCGACCGGCGTCGCCATGCCGTCGGCATCGGTAATGCCGACCACCTGGGCGACTTCGATCACGGCGACGGCCTGGCCGTCCCGTTGCGTGACGCCGAATTGGGCGTCGCGCGCTCCCGGCCCGGCGCCCCGCACCCGCGCCGTCAACCGCTCGCCGGCGGCATCGCCATGCAGACACGCGTCCAGCGTGCCCTCGCCGCCATCCGCCATCGGCAGCAGCCGGCACTCCGCATCCGGCCACACGCGCCGAATGCCCAGCGCCATCGCCTGCGCGGCCTCGATGGAGGTCAACGACCCCTTGAAGGAGTCGGGCGCAATCACAACGATACGGGGTGTTTTCATAGGCCGTCCCAGACGCGCGGAATGTCGCGAATATGGGAAGAGGTTACGCCCGCTGGAGCGCGAGCGTCAAGTTGCGGCGCTTGTTTACTCCCGGCGGCCTCTGGCCTATAGTATCTTTTTCGCGACGCCGCGGGGCTCGGCGCGCGGGAATTACAGGAGCACGCACACCCATGGGTCTGAATGTCGTTCAAAAGATTCTCCGCGACCACCTGGTCAGCGGCACACTCACGCCGGGCGACGAGTTGGCCATTCGCATAGACCAGACGCTGACGCAGGATGCCACCGGCACCATGGCGTATCTGCAGTTCGAGGCGATGGGCGTGCCCCGCGTCCGCAACGAACTGGCGGTCAGCTACGTGGACCACAACACGGTGCAGGTCGGTTTCGAGAACTCGGACGATCACGCCTACCTGCAATCCGTCGCCGCCCATTACGGCATCGTCTTCTCCAAAGCCGGCAACGGCATCTGCCATCAGCTCCATCTCGAACGCTTCGGCGTGCCGGGCAAGACGCTGCTGGGTTCCGACTCGCACACCCCCACCGGCGGCGGCCTGGGCATGATAGCGATCGGCGCGGGCGGGCTGGATGTCGCCGTCGCCATGGGCGGCGGCCCGTTCCACCTGACCGCTCCGAAGGTGATCCGCATCGAATTGACCGGCAAACTGCGCCCCTGGGTCACGGCCAAGGATGTGATCCTCAAGGTGCTCCAGATGTTTTCAACCAAGGGCAACGTCGGCTGCATGTTCGAATATGGCGGACCGGCCTTGAAAAACCTGACCGTCCCCGAACGCGCCACGATCACGAACATGGGCGCCGAATGCGGCGTCACCACCTCGGTTTTCCCGAGCGACGAAACCACCCGCGCCTTTCTCGAAGCCCAGGACCGCGGCGGGGTCTGGCGCGAAATACTGCCGGATCCCGACGCCGCCTACGCCCGCACGGTGACGCTCGATCTGGACGCGCTGGAACCGCTCGCCGCCGCGCCGCACTCGCCGGATAACATCGTCACCGTCGCCTCGCTGGCCGGCAAGCGCGTGGATCAGGTGCTGATCGGCTCCTGCACAAACTCCTCCTTCACGGACCTCAAGACCGTCGCCAAACTGCTCAAGGGCCAGACGGTGCATCACGATGTGAGCCTCGGCATCGCCCCCGGTTCGCGCCAGGTGCTGACCATGCTGGCCGCCGACGGCAGCGTGACCGACCTGCTCGCCGCCGGCGCGCGGCTGCTGGAAAACGCCTGCGGCTTCTGCATCGGCAATTCGCTCTCGCCGGCATCAGACGCCGTCTCGCTGCGCACGAACAACCGCAACTTCGAGGGCCGCTCGGGCACCAAGTCGGCCCGCGTTTATCTGGTCAGTCCGCCGGTCGCAGCCCTGGCCGCCATTCACGGACGGATTGTGGACCCGCTGCTGATGACGGAGTTGAAATATCCGCGCGTTGCCATGCCCAAACATTTCGAGGGCGACGATGCGCTGCTGATCAAGCCGCCGGCCGACGGCGCCTCGGTGGCGGTCGTGCGTGGCCCGAATATCGGCGATCCCCCGCGCAACACGCCGCTGCCCGGCGCGCTGGCGGGCGCCGCCACGATCAAGGTTGGCGACCGCATCACGACCGACCACATCATGCCCGCAGGCGCGCGGCTGAAATTCCGCTCGAACATCCCGGCCTACGCCCAGTTTGTCTTCGAGGGCGTGGACCCCGAATTCGCGCGCCGCGCCGCCGCCGCGCGCGACGCCGGCCGCCACAACTTCATCGTCGCCGGCGAGTCCTACGGCCAGGGCTCCAGCCGCGAACATGCGGCGCTCTGCCCGATGTTCCTGGGCGTGCGCGCCGTGATCGCCAAGAGTCTGGAGCGCATTCATACGGCCAACCTGATCAACGTCGGCATTCTGCCGCTGACCTTCGTGAATCCGGCCGATTACGACCGCATCGCCGCCGGCGACGAGTTGCTGCTGGCCGGCCTGCGCGGGGAAATCGAAGCGGGCAAAACCCGCCTGACGCTGGTCAACACCACCCGCAAGATCGAAATTCCGCTGGCCGTCTCGCTGACCGGCAGACAGCAGAAAATCGTCCTGGCCGGAGGTCTGCTGAATACCGAACACTGAGAAAGAGGTGTTCGGTGTTCAGTTTGGCAAGAGCCGCCAGATGAAACAGGAGTGAGACAATGATTGCACACTTAGTCCCCACTCTTAGTCGGTTACGCTTAGTCTACCCGCTTAGTCGACTAAGAGTAAGCGACTAAGCGTAACCGACTAAGTGTGGGACTAAGTGTCTCAGATCAGGAAAGACAGAAACATGATCGCCAAGCATATTCATCTCCTTCCCGAACCTGAACCCTGAACCCCGAACCCTGACCCCTTATAGTGAAAGTCAGCGCCTTCAACTTTTTGCGCAACGGGGTGAAGTACGGCTACCCGTTCGAGGCTTCGATCCGCTCGGTTTTGCCGATCGTGGACGAATTCGTCGTGGCCCTGGGTCCCTGCGAGGACGATACCGAGGCGCGCCTGCGCGCCATCGGCGACCCGCGCCTGCGCATCGTTCACACCACATGGAATGAGGGCATACGGCCCGCGCCCGGTTACAAGGGTTTCGTCTATGCCCAGCAAAAGTCCATCGCGCTCTTCAACTGCACCGGCGACTGGGCCTTCTATCTGGAGGGCGACGAGGTCGTGCATGAACAGGATCTGGAGCGCATCCGCGGCTCGATGGAGCGGCATCTGGACAATCCGCGGGTCGAGGCGCTGGCTTTCGACTACCTGCACTTCTACGGCAACGGCAACACGCTGGCCTGGTCACCCGCCTGGTACCGGCGTGAAGTGCGCATCCTGCGCAACACGATCCCCGCCTGGGCGCCCGAAGGCTTGTTTTTCGCCGTGCTCGATCGTCCCTTGCGCGCCCGTTATCCCCGCGCCGCGCTGACCGGGGCCACCATCCACCACTACGGCTGGGTGCGTCCCGAGGCGCGCATGCAGGCGCTCAAGGGCCGCATCGAAAAATATTGGAGCGACCGAACGCCGGCGGTGGACTACGGCGCCATCGATGCGCGGGCGCTGCGTCCTTTCACCGGCTCGCATCCGGCGGCGATTCGCGACTGGCTGGGAACGGAAAGCGGCTTGTTCGCGGCCGATCCCAATCACCGCCTGACCTCCCGCGAGCGCAAGCACCGCATCATGATGGCCATCGAGCGGCGACTCGGTTTGTACCTGGGTCCCCGCGGACATTTCAGGCTGGTGTCGTAACCGCGGAGCGATTCATTCCGACGGCGCTACGAGCGGACAAGCGCCAGAAGCGGGGCCACGGTCGCCTGGGTCACGCGCTCCATGGCGAACAAATCGCGGGCCAGCGCCAGGGCGCGTGCGCCGCAGCGGGCGCGCCGGGCGGGATCGGCCGACAATTGACGGAGTTTTGCGCCGAATTCCGACATATCCGACGGATCGAAGAGCAAGCCGGCATCGTCTTCGCGCACCACCTCGCTTACGCCGCCCAGGCGCGCGGCGAGAATCGGCAGGCCGACGGCCATGGCATGGACCAGCGCGCCGGTCATGTGGAAGTTGTCGGACTCGTGCCCGACGCGCATGACCAGTCCGATGTCGCCGGCATTCAGCGCCTGATTGACATCCTCGCGTTTCGGCAGCCAGCCGGTGAAGACGACACGGTCCTCGATTGCCAGCGTGCGCGCCAGCTCCCGCAGGCGCGCCATGTCCGGACCGTCGCCGATCAGCAGGTAGCGCACCGCGGGCAGGTCGGCGCGCTGCGCGGCCAGCGCCTGCAGGATGCGGTCGTTGCCCTTGTTGGGGTGTAAAATGCCGTGATGCACCAGCACGATGTCCGTTGGGCCGAAACCGTAGCGCCGCCGGGCGGCGGCGCGGTCGCCGGGATGGAAGACATCGAAATCGCACGGATCGTAGACGGCATGCACGCGCTCGGGGCGCACACCATGGGCGGCCAGGAAGGTGCGCGTGGCCTGGGCGCGGGTGAAGATCAGCGGCAGCCGGCGCCAGGCGGCCAAGTCCAGCGCCTTGACCGCGCGGGCCACCAGGCGGGTGAGCGACGATCCGCCCAGATAGATGTCGGTAAAAAAATCAACCACGCTGAAGGCCACCCGGCGTCCGAAAAATATGCGCGCCAGTCCCGCGCTGAGCGGCACCGTTTCGTCGAGATAAACCGCGCGGATGCGCAAGGCGCGGCACCAAAGACCCAGCCAGGGCAGCAGCAGAATCCAGAGCAGACTCTTGCGCCATTTGTCGCCCTGGTTCTGGCGGTCCACGGCCCAGGGCAAGGCATGCACGATGGCGTGGCGGCGGATGGACTCGGGTATGGGCTTGGCGCCGCGGAAGCCGAAGTAATGAACCTCCACCTCGCGGTCCAGCGCGGCGACTATCTCAGGGATGGCGTGGAAAAGTTCGGCATGCTCGGCGGGGCCGTAGCGGAACCAGAAAGCCAGGCGCGGACGGGTAGCGTGAATCATTGTCATTTAAGTCGCAACAATCGACGTTTCATTTAATCTCATTATCGCCCAAAACAGCGATTAAAGGAACTAAAAAGCCTCCAGTTCCAGCAATTCGCATTATGGCCTCTTGCGCAGGTCCGGACGACACGGAGGTCGTC
>JANYBP010000090.1 GCA_025360745.1 bacterium | reverse complement strand
CGCGTGGGCCGGGGGGAATCCATTCGGGGCATTGGGGGCGGCCGGGGCGGCATGCGTGCCGCGTGTATGGGCGGGACGCATCCCGCCCATTGGGGCGACATGCGTGTCGCCCCTACGGATGCGGCCGGACGCGGCGGCTTTGAACGCGCCGATGACATGGCCCAATTTGGATTGGCCCCTCTTGATGCGGACCAATCCATGGAAATGATCCGGCATCACCACGAATTCGCCGGGAAACACATCATCGCGAATTTCACCACACCGGCGCCACTCCTCAGCAATGATCCGTACGGGCGACACGCATGTCGCCCCAATGGGCGGGATGCGTCCCGCCCATACACGCGGCACGCATGCCGCCCCGGCCGCCCCCAATGCCCCGAATGGATTCCCCCCGGCCCACGCGATGAATTCCCGATGCGCGCAGATCGTGATGAAATACACCCCACCACCGGCATAATCATGCCCCTTCAGCCGGATGCTTTTTCTGTGATGCAATGCCGGATCGTAACTCACACCCCCACCTCCTCCGGCGCCGGAAACAACTGCTGCATGAGCCCCTTCTTGTGGGTCTTGAGGGCTGCGAGCTTGGCGGCCTGCGCGGCGATCAGGTCGTCGAGGGAGGAAAGGCAGGAGGCGATGCGGTGCTGTTCGGGCCGCTCTGGAAGAAGAAGTTCCAACCGTTCGAACTCAGTGTGACCAAGCGTTCGGTTTCTTCCCGCACCGCCCGGAGAAGCAACCCCCAGTAGGTGCTTGCCCTGCGGAGTGAGAAAGACCAGTTTCACAAACCGCACATCGCAGGCATCCGATTGCGAGACATACATCGGGAACCGATGCGAGGCGATCATGCCGACTTCCTCCTTTGAGGTCGTAGCTACCGCTTGTTCCCAAGCGAAGACGATGTTCAGGACCAATGCGTCTTCGATTACCTGAAACACCCGCTTCTCACCGATGACCGCACCGGTCACCGGCTCCTTATGGAAGACGCCCTTTCCGTGTGAGCGAACCCCGATTTCACGGTATGTAGCCTCGGTTTCGACTTCAATCGGTATCGATGTCTTCTTGAGGATCTGGGATACGGTTCGCTTACGCCACGTACCTGCGTTGTGGAACTCGGGAAACCGCAGTCGCGGGCGGGTTTCGCCTTCGCGGGGGAAAAGTTGCTGCATGAGGCCCTTCTTGTGGGCCTTGAGCGCGTCGAGTTTCCGGCTTTCGGCTCCGATCAGGTCGTCGAGGGAGGAGAGGCAGGAGGCGATTTTGCGTTGTTCGGGGAGGGTTGGTGTCGGTATCTCGACTCCGAAGAAGTGGTCTTTGCTGATGTTCAGCAGACCGTTACTGCGTGCGCCGCTTGTGATGTGCTTCTTGAGCTGGAGCCCATGGAGGTTTCTCTCGAAGCATTGCTGGAAGAACCCGGTTGAGAATTCCGGTTTGAAGCGGAAGCAGATGAAAACGTTTGGGGCTGCGACCTCGCCCCAACCCTGCAATTGGTAGACGCATCCTTGCGGGAATTTGAGCGAATTGCCCTTGTTGTAGACGAAGTCGCCATCTCTGACTAAGGTGTAGAATTTGTACTGGTTTCCCGAAATGTCCCGACCGAACTTCTCGGACTGGGGGACAAACCCGATCCCCGCCGAGATGCTGACCGGTGTAAATTGGCGATCTCCAACACGCTCGACCACGGGGAAGGAAGCGGCTCCCAGCGAAACGGGCTCCCACCCCGGCCTATCCCGGAACTCCGGGAAGCGCAATTTGGGTGTGAGGCGTTGTTTGGCGGTGGTGGGTTTCATGCCTTCAGCCGCCTTAGGTTGGGTTCGGCCAGCAGGGTGCGCATCTGGGTGATGGCGATTTCGTTGAGCCGCATGAGTCGTTCCGGCACGGGGAGGCCCTGGCGAACAAGGACGGAGTTGAGACTTTCGAGATTGGTGAGGACGACGAGTTGTTCGAGCGTGGCGTCGTCGCGGACGTTGCCGTCGGCTTCGGGATGGGCGTCGCGCCACTGTTTGGCGGTCTGGCCGAAGAGGGCCACGTTGAGCAGGTCGGCCTCGCTGGCGTAGACCAAGTTGGCCTGGGCCGCGGTAACGGTGGGCGGGATGAGCGTTTCCTTGATGGCGTCGGTGTGGATGCGGTAGTTGATCTTGGCGAGGGTGCGCTGGAGGTTCCAGTCGAGTTTGAGGCGGTCGTTTTCCTCGTCTTTCAGGCGGCGGAACTCCTTGACCAAATAGATTTTGAATTCGGGGCTGATCCACATTCCGAATTCAAAGGCGATGTCCGGATGGGCATAGGTGCCACCGTAGCGTCCAGTGGTGGCTTTCAGGCCGATGGCGTTGGTTTTGGCGACCCATTCCTTGACGCTTAGCTTATAGCTATTGAGGCCAGCCTGGCTCTTAATTATGGCGAATTCGCCATAATTAAAGTCGGGGTTGAACACGGACTCCCAGATGCCGAGAAACTCAACGGTGTTGCGGTTGCGCAGCCAGTCGGAGATGAAGAACTCACCGTCCTTGGCGCGGAGCATGTCGGTGAGTGAAATATAGTCTCCCTCTTTGCCGGCGAGGATGGAAACCTTCGTGCCTTTGACTTCTATGCTGATGGCTTTGGTCATGGCAGCACCTCAATCGTTGCAATGATTCCAAACCCATCGAATTCGATGGGTTTAGTTGCGTTGGATATTACGCTATTCATAGGCGCTCAATCCCGAAATATCCCGTCCGGCGGCGCGTTTTTTCAACAGGGGCACGAGGTCGGCCATGAGGGCGAGTTCGGCGTCGCGGCGGGCGCGCCAGGGCAGGCCGAGGGGTTGCAGTAGTTCGGTGAGTTGTTCGCCGTCGAAGACCATCCGTTGGAGGATGGCGTCCACGAAGGGCTGTAGGCGGTTGGGAGCGAGACCGTGCTTCTGCGCCACGGCGGCGAGTTCGGCGGCGTGGCGTTCGTCGCGGAAACGGCGGTAGCCTGCTTCGATAACTTTTTGGTCGAGGCCCTGGCCGGCCTGGAGGGTGCGGACGTAGTCGGCGATGGTGTCGCGTTCGTCCATGAACTTGGCGTCGGCCTCGATCAGGCCGATGATCTGATCGCGGCTCATCTTCAACTTGCCCGGGGGTTCATTGGAGAACCTGGCGAGCAGGGCCATGATGTAGTCGTAGTCGATGTCGGCGGAGGCGAAGAGGACGAACTCGAAATCGAGCTGATCCACGGCGCTATTGGGCTCGTCACCGGCCTTGTCCTGTTCGGCGCGCAGCCGCTGGGCGGTCTCGAGGTAAACGCCGCGGAAGGCGTTGAGTCGATCCCTGGGCAGAAGTTGCTCGATGGCGGCTTCGGCGGCGGGCGGGAGGTCGGTGTATTGGTCGAGTTGGGTCTTGAGGCGCTGGACCTCGCGGAAGCGCTCGATGAAGGCGGCGCGGGCCTCGTCGCCCTTCAAGGCTGGCACGGACTCGGGCGTAGCTTCAAGCCCCTGCGATTGCATGAAGTCGCCGAGTTTGCCAAGGGCGGCCTTGAGCTTTTCGACAATCTTGGGGGCTGGCTCCACGAGCCAGATTTCGCGGGCCTGCTTACCGTTGTCCACGCCGGAAAAGAGCATGACGGCGGCGTCCACGGCGGCCTTCTGCTGACGGAACTCGAGTATCTGGCCGTGCGGTTTGGTGGCGTTGAGCACGCGGTTGGTGCGGGAGAAGGCCTGGATCAGGCCGTGGTGCTTGAGGTTCTTGTCGACGTAGAGGGTGTTCAGGTACTTGGAGTCGAAGCCGGTGAGGAGCATATCCACGACGATCGTGATGTCGATCTTTTCGGTGCCCTTGCCGGGGAGGTCGGTGTTGGGGAAGCGCTGGTCCTTGATGCGTTTCTGGACGTCCTGATAGTAGAGATCGAACTCGTCGAGCGAGTGGTTGGCGCCGTACCGGGAGTTGTAGTCTGCAATTATGGCCCGGAGGGCGGTCTTCTTGCGGTCGGGATCTTGTTCGTTGTCGGCCTTTTCCTGCGGAAGGTCCTCCTGGAGCTGGCGAACGTCGGCGTCGCCATCGGCGGGCGGGGAGAAGACGCAGGCGATCTTGAGCGGGACGAAGGCGGGGTCGGCGGCCAGCCGCGCAGTTTGGATGTCGTGAAAGAGTTGGCGATACTCGATGGCGTCGTCGATCGAGGCGGTGGCGAGGAGCGCGTTGAAACGGCGGTTGTGGGTGGCGGCGTCGTGTTTGGCGAGGATGGCCGCTACGATCTTCTCCTTCTTCAGGGTCTCGCCCGGCTTGAGCGCCTTTTCGCCTTCTGGGCGGTAATAGTCCACGTGGAAGCGCAGGACGTTCTTGTCCTCGATGGCGTGGGTGATGGTGTATTTGTGCAGTTCGCGCTGAAAGGTGTCGGCGGTGGTACGGAAAGTCGCTTGATCGTCCGCTACCTGAACGCGAGTGGCGTTTTCCTCGAAGATGGGCGTGCCGGTGAAACCGAATAACTGGGCGCGGGGGAAAAAATCCTTGATGGCCTGGTGGTTGTCGCCAAACTGGGAGCGGTGGCATTCGTCGAAGATGAAGACGAAGCGCTTATCGCGCAGCGGTTCGAGGCGCGCGGCGAAGGTCTCGCGGCCGTGGGCGGCCCGCTGGCGGTTGCGCTTGCTGTTCTCGTCCAGGGCGAGGCCGAGTTTTTGGATGGTGGTGACGATGACCTTGTCGGCCATGTCGTCGGAGAGCATGCGCCGGACAAGAGTGGCGGTATTGGTGTTCTCCTCGACGCAGCCTTCCTGGAAGCGGTTGAACTCCTCGCGGGTCTGCCGGTCGAGGTCCTTGCGGTCCACAACGAATAGGCACTTGTCGATGGTGGGGTTGTCCTTGAGGAGGGTCGCGGCCTTGAAGGAGGTGAGCGTCTTGCCGCTGCCTGTGGTGTGCCAGATGTAGCCGTTGCCGCAGTTCTGCTCGATGCATTCCACGATGGCCTGGACAGCGTAGATCTGGTAGGGGCGCATCATGAGCAGCTTCTGCTCGCTCTGGATAAGGACCATGTAGCGGCTGATCATGCGGCCGAGGGTACACTTCTGGAGAAAGCGGTCGGCGAAGTCGTCGAGGAAGGGAACGGGAGTGTTGTCGAGATTGGCGAAGCGATAGACGGGGAGGAACTGCTCGGCGGCATTGAAAGCGAAGTGCCGGGCGTTGTTGTTGGCGAAATAGAAGGTCTCGGTGCGGTTGCTGACGATGAAGAGTTGGACGAAACAGAGTAGCGTGCGGGTGTAGCCGTTGCCGGGATCGTTCTTGTATTCGACTACCTGCTCCATGGCGCGGCGTGGGCTGACACCAAGAGTCTTGAGTTCGACCTGTACGACGGGAACGCCGTTGATGAGGAGGACGACGTCGTAGCGGTGGTGGCTGTAGTCGGTGTTGATGCGAAGCTGGTGGACAACCTCGAAGTCGTTCTTGCACCAGTCCCTGATGTTGACGAGCGCGTAGGAAAGCGGGGTGCCGTCGTCGCGGGTGAAGTCGCTTTTCTCGCGCAGGACGCGGGCGGCGGTGAAAACGTCGGGAGTGATCAACTCGTCGAGGAGACGTTGGAACTCGCCGTCGGTGAGTGTGACACGGTTGAGGGCCTCGAACTTCCGGCGGAAGTTGCGTTCGAGCGCGGCGCGGTCGCGGATGTCGGGGCGATGGGAGTACTTGAGATCGAGTAATTTCGCGACGAACAGATCCTCGATGGCCTGCTCATTGAGCGCGAGCGGTTTGTTGTCCCGTACCGGATAGGCTCTGTTAGAGGATGTGGTCATGGAGATGCATGCGTGTGACGATCATGCCGACGTCAATATCACGGCGATTTCGTACCGGGGCTCGCATGCAGCAAGGGTAATACCAACCGCATGAAATAGCCAGCTGGAAGAACAATTTTTTGCCGACCGTTGCCCATGAGCAGCGGACGTTCCGCAGCGTGAGGGGTGCTCCTAAGTGTAACCGCCGGTTGCGCGTGAACGTTGCCGAAATGCTTATGGGTGTCGGGCAATCGGGCAACATTTACCGTGCTGCATCCTGCGAAAAGGACGGCCAGCAATGAAGGCCATGGCCGTATTGATGAATTTCATTTTTGCCTTCAGGCAAGGGGAATTTTAACGCGATCGAAAACCACAGGGTTGAGAGTCGCGTTCAAAATCTGGTTCGGCGCCGATTTAGGCGGCAGGAAGTGGACCTGATGCAACCAGTTTTTTCTTGGCAGAATCAACCATGAGGTTTAGTCCTTCAAGAGTTCGTGCACCGAGAAGAGCCAGGTCTCCCGGTTCAGCAAAGACAACTTCGTCGATTGTGAACGATTTGCCAACCCGCAGAACTGCAAATCCCACGCTACGGGTAATGAGTTGTCCATTGGCCATGACAAATCGTATGTCTTTCTTTTCTCTAGACACACCAATGCTCTCTAGTCGGGACGTAGGTATCCAAGTGTATTCGCTACCAGTGTCTACCAGCATTCTTGGAATGATCGTTGAGCGATCACGCCGTGCGTGGTTTTCAACCCTGCATCCTATGTGAAACGTACCCATGTCGGAAATAGTACGCTTCTGTTATCTTTCTTTCAATTCTTTTTGCCGAACGTGTCCATGAGCAACGGACGTTCCGCGGCGTGAGGGGTGCTCCTAAGTGTAACCGACTAAGCGTTGGACTAGGTGTCGTCAATTGCTGTCACAACCGCCCTACGTCCGCTTCCTGGAGCACGCGGATGCCGGCTTGTTGCAGCGCCTGGACGGCGGCGGCGGGATTGTCGAAACGGAAGACCAGCACGGCCTGGTCGGCGGCTCTTTCCACAAAGGCGTACATGTATTCGATATTCAAGCCGGCGGCTTCCAGCACGGCCAGCACGCCGGCCAGGCCGCCGGCGCGGTCCGGGATTTCGGCGGCCACCACTTCGGCCAGTTTGAGCGTGAAGCCGGCCTGTTTCAGCACGGCCACGGCCTCATCGGTGCGGTTGACGATCAGGCGCAGGATGCCGAAGTCGCTCGTATCGGCCAGCGACAGGGCCCGGATGTCGATCCCGGCGTCGCCCAGGCGCTGCGCGACGGTCCGCAAACGTCCGGCGCGGTTTTCGATGAACAAACCGATCTGACGCACATTCATGCCGTCCTCCCAGTTCCTGCGTTTAGAGTTTACGCCGGTCGATGACACGCTTGGCCTTGCCGGGCGTGCGCTCGATCGTCTTCGGTTCCACCAGGGTGATCTTGGCCGACAAGCCCAGGCTGCCGTGCACCTCGTGGGCCAGGCGTCTTTGCAGCATTTCGAGGTTGCGCACCTGATCGGAGAAGATCGCCTCGTCCACCTCGACCTGAATCTCGATCTCGTCCAGCGGCCCCTTGCGGTCCACGATAATCAGGTAATGCGGGGCCACGCCCGGCACCTGCAGCAGGGCGGTCTCGATCTGGGAGGGGAAGACGTTGACGCCGCGGATGATCAGCATGTCGTCCGTCCGCCCCGAGACCCGTTCCATGCGCGCCAGCGTGCGGCCGCAGGCGCACGGTTCGCGGTGCAGGGCGGTGAGGTCGCGGGTCCGGTAGCGGATCAGGGGCCCCGCCTCCTTGGTGAAACAGGTGAAGACCAGTTCGCCGCGCTGCCCGTCGGGCAGCGGCGCGCCGCTGACCGGATCGACGATCTCGGGATAGAAGTGGTCCTCGAACACATGCAGGCCGTTGTGGGCCCGGCATTCGCAGGCCACACCCGGACCGATGACTTCGGTCAGCCCGTAAATATCGAAGGCCTCGATGCCCATGCGCTCCTCGATCTTCCGGCGCATCTCCTGCGACCACGGCTCGGCCCCGAAAAAGCCCGCCCGCAGGGGCAGGTCGCGCAGGTTGACGCGCAGTTCCTCGGCCACCTCGGCGATTTCCAGCGCGTAGGAGGGCGTGCAGCAGAGCAGCGTCGTGCCAAAGTCCCGCATCAACATGATCTGCCGCTGGGTGTTACCGCCGGACATGGGCACCACGGTGGCGCCCAGTTTTTCGCCGCCATAGTGCAGGCCCAGGCCGCCGGTGAAAAGTCCGTAGCCGTAGGCAATTTGTAAAATGTCGCGCCGCGTCCCGCCGCCCGCGGCCAGGGTGCGGGCGACGGTGCGGGCCCAGAGCGCGATGTCGTTGCGGGTGTAGCCGACCACCACCGGTTTGCCCGTGGTGCCGGAGGAGGCATGCACGCGCACGACCTCGGACATCGGCACGGCGAACATGCCGAAGGGATACTGGTCGCGAAAATCGGTCTTGAGGGTGAAGGGCAGGCGCGGCAGGTCGTCCAGCGAGCGCACGCTCTCCGGCGTCACGCCGCTTTCGTCGAGTTTGCGGCGGTAGAAAGGCGCCGTCTCGTAAACCCGCCGCACCATGGCACGCAGGCGTTCGTCCTGTAGCCGGCGCAACTCGTCGCGGGAGATCGTTTCGCAGCGGCGTTCGAAGATCATCGGCAATAACTCGCTCGGTTATGGGGTTATCGAACAGGAATACCAGATCGGGAGAACTATTTCGTTCCGTGCAGATACTTGATGATTTGAACCTTTTCGATGGTGACCAGTCCGCCGCAGCGCGCCTCGTCGAAGAGCGTATGCAGGCGCGGGAGAAAGGCGTCGATTTTTTCCCCGGCGTCCACGATTTCAACGATCATGGGCAGGTCGGACGAGAGGTCCATGACCTTGATCGAGCGGATGCGGCTGGAGGCGCCGAACGCCATGGCGCCGCGCCAGGCGGTGGCGCCTGCCAGGCCGGCGCCGCGCGCTTCCTTGACGATGCTTTCGTAGAGCGGCAGGTGGCGGTGTTTATCCGACTCCCCGACGAATATCCGCAGCAACTTGGCTTCCCCTTCGATTTCCATAAGCGCCCCCTAAACCTTGAGCACCGTTTTCACGGCCAATGTTCCCAGGACATACGCCACCATGGCGCCGATGAACGTGACGTTGAGATAGATCAAACCGTACCACCATTCCCCCAGCTTGACCATCTGGGCCAGTTCGTAGATCAACGACGAGAGGGTGGTGAAGCCGCCGCAGAAGCCGGTGGCCAGGAAGAGGCGCGTGGCCGGCGAAATCAGTTCCGTGCCGGCGGTGATCTGCGCGACCACACCGATGACGAAACAGCCGGCGATGTTGGCGCCCAGCGTTCCGAGCGGCAGGGCAAAGGAGTGCCCCTGCGTCAACAGCGCGAGCCCGTACCGGCAGAGACTGCCGAGCAGTCCGCCGATTGCCACGCAGAGATATGGGCGTAAACCCTGAAACATCGCCTGCCCGCCGCTTTCGATGTGAATGGCGCAAACGCGCAACATATATCAAACCGCGGGGCCGGCGGCAACCCGGGCGCGGGGCAGGAGGTAAAGGGTCAGTGATGGGATACGGCGGGAGCGGGGCGCCGGTGGCCTCGGCACGGCCGCCCTACCAGGTTTCGCCATCGGCGAGGGCCTGGTCGAGCATACCGAAGATATCGTCGGCGGGGCGCCAGCCCAGGAGGTTGCGGATCTTGGATGTATCCATCTCCCAGCTATAGGCGTCGAGTGGGAGATGTTCGACGGGCAGGTCCAGTCGTTTCGAGATCAAGGCGGCCGCCTCGTCGTAATCCCAGGCCGGATGCACGACATTGAAGACCTGGTTGCGGGCCAGCGGATTGCCGATCGCGAGGGTCCAGGCCTGAACGACGTCCCGGAAACTGACTGTGGTGCGCCGGATCGAGCGGCCGGTTTCGCGATTGACGGCGGCGAAGACGAAAGCGGGGCCGTCGCCTTCGGCGCGTTTTTTCAAGGCCGGCGGCATCGCCGCCGCGAAGATGTTTTTCCGTAATTGTCCGCGCACGTTGCCGGCCAGGAAGTGCAGCAGAAGACTGCGGGGCTGGTGTACCCAGCCCATGCGCAGGACCGTGACCGGCAGTCCGTATTGCACGCGATACTGTTCAACCAGGGTTTCCTCCAGCACCTTGCTCAGAGCGTAGTAGCCGGGATAGGCGCGCAGCGGGGAGCGTTCGGTGAGCGGTTCCGGTTGGGGATAGTGCCAGATGCCCAGCGCGCAATCGCCGCCGGCGAGGACGAACTGTTCGCAGCCGCCGCGCCGCCGGAGCGCGTCGAGGATGTTGAATGTGCCGCGCACCGCGATATCCAGGAACTGCGCGCGGTCCTCCTTGGTCGTCGCGAGTTGCAGCACGATCTCGCTGTCGCCGATCGCGCGGTTGACGGTTTCGAAATCGGAGACCGAGCCTTCGACGATGCGGCAACCCTGCGGCGCCGGGCGGCGGTGTTGCAGCGCCGTCACCGTGTCGCCCCGTGCCAGCAGCGCCGCCGCCACCTGGCGTCCGATCGCACCGCCGGCGCCAAAGATGGAAATTTTTCTGGCCGCCATCCCAACAACCCGCTTTCCGCCGATCTTTCGGCAACCCCAGCCTACAGGAATTTTCCGCATCCATTCAACACTACAGGAGCAGGGCAGACGCATCTTGAATTTCGGTGTAATCAAGTCGATACCGGCTAAAGCCGGTACACCAAACGGCATTACTTATTATTATTCCCGCGTTTGGTGTACCGCCTTCAGGCGGTCCCACCGCGTAACCGACCCATTACTCTTTGCGGCTTTGCGCCTCTGCGTCAAATCTTCCGCTTGTTCCGTAATCATGGTTAATTTGAGCGCATCGAAATTCATGATACGTTCGTCTGGTCCTTGACGTGGCGGGGAGGGGCTGGTATTGGCAAGGCATGGCTGACGAATCCGCCAAACTTACCATCCTTGCCCCCGCCAAGGTCAATCTGACGCTCGAGATTCTCGGGCGGCGGTCCGACGGCTATCACGAACTGGACAGCATCCTGGCGCCGCTGGATCTTTGCGACGAGCTGGAACTGACGGCGACGGCGGGGTCCGGGCTGACGCTGACGGTGGAAGAGTGCGACGGGGCGACTTTTGGCGGAAGGGCGCCGCCGCCGGAGGACAACCTGATCCTGCGCGCGGCGCGGCTGTTGCGCGAAGAGTGCGGCGAAGCGCGGGGCGCGGCGATTTTATTGCGCAAGCGCATCCCGGTTGGCGGCGGGCTGGGCGGCGGCAGCGCCGACGCGGCGGCGGCGCTGCTGGGGCTGAACCGCTTGTGGGCGCTGAACTTGTCCACCGCCCGGCTGCTCGAACTGGGCGCCCGGCTGGGATCCGACGTGCCGGCGCTGGTGCTGGGCCGGGTCTGCCGGATGCGGGGCCGCGGCGAGCGCGTGACCCCCCTCTTTCCGGAGGGCGCATCGCATCCGCCCTGGTGGCTGGTGCTGGCCAATCCGGGCTTTCCGGTCCCGACCCGCGACGTGTATGCCCGGCTACGCATGAATTCCGGCTTGACCCCAAGCCCAAATCCCGGTAAAGATACCTTTCTTGCGCTTGAAATGGGTGACGTGGAACGCGGCGTGCGCGATTTGCGCAATGCGTTGCAGCCTGTGGTTTTCGCGAAGTATCCGCTGCTGGCGGTGCTGGAGGAAGCGTTGACAGAGGCTGGCGCTTTGCGCGCGCTTTTGTCGGGCAGCGGCGCCTCGGTATTCGGCGTTGTGCGCGACGAAGGGCGCGCGCGCGAGGTCGAGCGCCGTTTGCGCATGGCGATGGGCCCGTGGTTGTGGACGCGGGCCGCGAGACTGCTGCCCGATGGTGTAATGGTAGCACACGGCCCTTTGGAGGCCAGAGTCTAGGTTCAAATCCTAGTCGGGCAACCAATCGGAAGACGATGGAGTGTATGCAACGAGGAGTAACCAGCGCGTTGAAAATTTTCACCGGCACGGCAAATCCGCATTTGACGCAGAAAATTGTCGATTCCCTCGGCATCTCTCTGGGCAAGGCCACGATCGAGCGTTTTCCCGATGGCGAGGTCTTCGTCAAGCTTCAGGAAAATGTGCGCGGCAAGGACTGCTATGTGGTGCAGCCCACCTGTAACCCGCCCAACGAGAACCTGATGGAACTGCTGATCATGATGGATGCGCTGCGCCGCTCGTCGGCGGCGCGCATCACGGCCGTGCTGCCTTTTTACGGCTATGCGCGCCAGGATCGCAAGGATCAGCCGCGGGTGCCGATCACGGCCAAGCTGGTGGCCAACCTGCTGGTGGCGGCGGGGGCGCAGCGGTTGCTGACGATGGACCTGCACTCCCAGCAGATCCAGGGCTTTTTCGATATTCCGGTGGATCACCTGTACGCCGCGCCGGTGCTGGTGAAATATCTGCGCGACAAGAACCTTTCGAACATCGTGGTGGTCTCGCCCGACACCGGCGGACTCAAGATGGCCCACAGTTATTCCGAGATGCTGGACGCCGGGCTGGCGATCGTGGCCAAGCAGCGCAAGGGGCCGACCGACGTGGACGTGCTCTCGATGGTCGGCGACGTGCAGGGCCGCACCTGCGTGCTGGTGGACGACCTCTGCACGACGGCGGGCACACTCAGCGCGGCCGCCGGGATTCTCAAGAAGAACGGGGCGGGCGATATTTACGCGGCCGTGACGCATGCGCTGGTGACGCCGCTGGGCGTCGAGCGGCTGCGCGCCTCGCCGATCAACGAATTCGTGGTGACGGACACGGTGCCGTTGCGGGCCGACACGGCCACCCTGCCGATCAAGGTGCTTTCGGTGGCGGGCTTGCTGGGCGAAGCGATCATGCGCATTCACGACAACCAATCGGTATCCTCGCTGTTCAAAATCTAAGCGCTTTACCAAGGAGATACGTATCATGGCGACCGAAACGATCACACTGAATGCGACCACGCGCACGACGCACGGCGGTTCGACCTCGCGCCGGCTGCGGCGCGACGGACTGCTGCCGGCCAACATCTATGGCGAGCACGGCGCCCGCGCCCTGCAGCTCAAGATCAAGGATTTCGAAACCCTGCTGCGCCACTCGACCAGCGACAACATGCTGCTCGACCTGGTGGTGGACGGTGGCGCGCCGGTCAAGGTGCTGTTGCGCGAACTGCAGCACCACCCGGTTGACAACGCGCTGCTGCACGGCGACTTCATGGAAATCTCGATGACCCACCGCATGCGCGTCACGATCCGCATCGCCTTCGTCGGCGAGCCGGTGGGCGTCACGGTTGATGGCGGCGTCCTGCAGCACTCGCTGCGCTCGTTCGACGTCGAGTGTCTGCCGGGCGACATCGTGGATTCCTTCCCGGTGGACGTCAGCCAACTGCACAAGGGCGACTCGCTGCTGGTGCGCGACGTGAAGTTCGACGCCAAGTACAAGGTGCTGACCTCGCCCGAGCTGGCGGTGGCGACCGTGACCGAGATGGTGGCGGAGGTCGTCGAGGCCGCGCCAGCCGCGGTGGAAGGCGCCGCGGCGGGTCCCGAAGTGATCGGCAAGAAGAAGGAAGGCGAAGAGGAAGCCCCGGCGGCCGAGGCCGGCAAGGAGAAGGAAGCGGCGGGCGGCAAGGAGAAGGCGGAAGCCGGCAAGGACAAGGCGGCGCCGAAGGAACACAAGGCCAAGAAGGCTTGAGCCTTTGCGGAGTGAAAGGGGAAACTACGAAAGGCGCAAAAGACGCGAAAACGGGATCGGAGCATGGGCGGTGCGCCAACCAATCCTTTTCGCGCTTTTCGCGTGTTTCGTAGTTTGAACCGATGAAGATGATCGTCGGCCTGGGCAACCCGGGGCGGGAGTACGCGCGTACGCCGCATAACGCCGGGTACCTGGCCATGGACGAACTGGCCGCGCGCTGGGGCGCCTCGTTCCGCGCGCTGCGCAGATTCGAGGCGGAAGTGGCCGAGGCGGAGGCGCCCGCGGGCGGCGCGCTGCTGTTGGTGAAGCCGTTGACCTTTATGAACGCCAGCGGCGCGGCGGTGGTTCCGCTGATGCGGTACCGCAACGTTGGCGCGGCGGAGTTGCTGGTGGCGGCGGACGACGCGGATTTGGATGCGGGCGTGTTGCGATTGCGGCCCGGCGGCGGCAGCGGCGGACATCGCGGGCTGGCGTCGGTGATCGAGCAACTGGGCAGCCAGGAATTTGCGCGATTGCGGATCGGCATCGGCCGGTCCGCGGCGGCGGAAGCCCTGGTCGAACAAGTGTTGCGTCCGCTGGATGCGGAGGCCTGGGCGGCGATGCGCGAGGCGGTGGGACGGGCGGCGGATGCCGCGGCCTGCTGGCTGGCGCGGGGATTGGAAACGGCGATGAATCGGTTTAATGGACGGCCCACGACGGGCGCGATCGAAGAAGGAGAACGGGCATGACATACGAAGGGTTGTTTATCTACCACGAAAGACTGCCCGAGGATCGGGTGGAGGGCATCACCGCCCAGGTGCGCGCCGAAATCGAAAAGCACGGCGGCAAGGTGCTGGAAGTGCGTTCGCTGGGCCGCCGGGCCTTCGCCCGCACGATGCAGAAATGCGAGGCCGGCTGGTACGTGACGGTCTTTTTCGAAATGACACCGCAGCAGGTGACGGCCCTGATGCCGCGCTTCCGCCTGATGGAGGATGTCTTCCGCACCCAGATCGGCAAGTTGCCGAAGGGCATTCCTCCTCCGCCGGCTCCGCGCGAAGACCGCCCCCCGCGCGACGATCACGATTATCGCGCGCCGCATGAGCGGTATTCCCGTTAGGATCGTCCGGCATGAACGTTTCAGTCAATCGCGTGCTGCTGCTCGGCAATCTGACCCGTGATCCGGAGGTGCGCTACATGCCCTCCGGCATGGCCAATGCCACGCTGCGGCTGGCGACGACCAGACGTTTCAGGAACGCGCAGGGCGAGGACAAGGAAGAGACCTGTTTCGTGGACGTGGTGGTCTGGGGCAAGCAGGCCGAAACCTGCGGCCAGTACCTGTCCAAGGGTTCGCCGCTCTTCGTCGAGGGGCGGCTGCAGTACGACGAGTGGGAAAAGGACGGCCAGAAGCGCAATTGCGTGCGCGTGGTGGCGGAACGCACCCAGTTCGTGGGTCCCCCGCCCCGCCGGACAGGCGAGGGCGAAGCCCCGCATGGAGCAGCCGCCAACGCGGCGGTCCGCGGGCCGGAGGCGCCGGGCGCCGCCCCGCGGGCGGCCGCGCCGGCCGCGACGGCCGCGGCGGCGACGCCGACGGACGCGGCGGCGGGAGCGGGCATGCCGGACGAAGATAATCTGCCGTTTTAATGTGAAGCGGCGAAAACGATTTTAGTAACAAGGAGAACGAATATGGCTATGCGAATTGTTGCCAGAGAACGAGACAAAGACCGGGACCGCGATCGCGACAGGGACGGCGGCGGTATGATGGGCGGCGTGATGCGGCGCCGCGTGATGCCCATGGAAGGGGTCAAGGAACTGGCCCTGAACGACCCGGAATTCCTGCGGCGATTCGTGACCGAACAGGGCAAGATCATGCCCCGCCGGCGCACCGGGTGCACCCCCGAGCAGCAGCGGCAAATCGCCAAGGCGATCCGTCGTTCGCGCGTCGTGGGGCTGGTCAAGTAGGCAAGCCCGCCTTTATCGTTTGCTACTCCAAAGGAGAACGCCCATGGCGATCGAAGTAATGCTGATGCAGGATGTCAAGGAACTCGGCGCGCTGGGCGCCGTCGTGTCGGTCAAGGACGGCTATGCCCGCAATTATCTGTTTCCCCAGAAGCTCGCCACCCCGGTGACGCCGGCCGCGCGCAGGCAGATGGTCAAGCTCCAGGCCGCGCAACTGGCCGAACGCGAAGCCGTGCTGCTGAAGATGCGCGCGCTGGCGGACGCCATGGCCGGCAAGACTTACACGATCTCCGTCAAGGTCGGCGTCGAGGACAAGATCTTCGGTTCCGTGACCGCCGCGGACATTGTCGAGGCGCTGCACGCGCAGGGTTTCGAAGTCGAAAAGCACGACGTGCAGCTTGAAGCGCCGATCAAGGCTCTGGGCGCCTGCGAGATCAAGGTCCGCATCCATCCCGAAGTCGAGGCGACGATCAAGGTGGCCGTGGTCCAGGCGGTCTAGTCCCGGGTGCGCGCATGGCCCCCGGCATTCCCACTCCGGCCGTCGCGCCGCGTTTGGATCGTGTGCCGCCCCATAGCGAAGAAGCTGAACGGGGTGTGCTTGGCTGCCTGCTGCTCGACGCCGGGCGCGTGCTCGATCTGTGCGTCGCGCAGCAGTTGAGTCCCGATTCCTTTTACCATCCCGCGCACCGGGCGGTCTTCGACGTCTGCCTCGAAATGGCCCGCGAGAACCGGCCGATCGATCTGCTGACGGTCACGGAACGTTTCCGCTCCGCCAACCTGCTGGACCGCATCGGCGGTCCGGCGGTGCTCGACCAGCTGGTGGACGCCATTCCCACCGCGGCCCACGCCGAGTATTACATCGATCTGGTGCGCCAGAAACATCTGCTGCGGATGGTGATCGAGCGGGCGCGCGAAGCCGAACGGCTGTGCTATGCCGAGGAGGGGCGCGCCGACGAAGTGCTCGGCCAGGTCGAGCAGGCCTTCTACGACATCAGCGAGCGGCAGCACGGTCAGATGCCCTCCTGGTCCTCCGTGGTCACCGCCTTGGTCGGCGAAATCGAGGCCATCAAATCCGGTCAGCACGTCATGGCCGGCATCCCGACCGGCTTTCTGGATCTCGACAAGGTGCTGCTCGGCATGCGGCCGGCCAACCTGATCATCCTGGCGGCGCGCCCCTCGATGGGCAAAACCTCGATGGCCATGAACATCGTCGAGAGCGTCGCCGCGGGTTCGCCCAACTATCGCTCCTCGCCGCCGCGCCCGGTGGGCGTGTTCAGCCTGGAAATGTCCTGCGCCGACCTGGCCCGCCGCATGATCTGCTGCCGCGCCGAGGTCTCCTCGCACCAGGTCATGCAGGGCATCGTCACGGCGGCCAACCATCGCAAGCTCGTGAGCGCCGTGGACAGCCTCTCCAAGGCGCCGATTTTCCTGGACGACACGGCCGGGCTGGACATCATGGAACTGCGTTCGCGGGCGCGGCGCATGCAGAAAAAGCACAAGGTCGAGCTGATCGTGATCGACTATCTCCAGCTCGTGCGCTCCGAGGCCTTCGCGCGCCAGAGCCGCGAGCGCGAAATCGCCCATGTCTCGGCCACGCTCAAGGGCATGGCCAAGGAACTGAACATTCCCGTGCTCGTGCTGAGCCAGCTCAACCGCAATCCCGAGACGCGCGACAAGCAGGGCGTGCCCAAGATATCCGACCTGCGCGACTCGGGCTCGCTCGAACAGGACGCCGACGTTGTGCTGCTGCTGCGCCGGCCCGGCAAGAATCCCGACGACCCGCGCTACGACGAAGCCACGCCGGGACTGGCGATCGTGGATGTCGCCAAGCACCGCAACGGACCGACCAACGACGAGGTGCGGCTGCTATTCGACGACGAATTCACCCGTTTCCGCGACTGCGCGCGCGGCATGAACCACGGCGACGAAAGGATGGGACCATGAAGGCCTGGCGATATGGCGTAACGCTGGCGTCGGTCCTGCTGCTCGCCGCGGCGGTCCGCGCGGAATCGGTGCGCGAGGTCCGTTTCGCGCTGGAGGGTCCGGGTACGGTGGACACTGAATACCTGACCGCCCACACGGCCATCCGCGCCGGCCAGACGCTCGATCGCGGCGCGGTGGAACAGGACGTGCGCACGCTGCTCAAGGCCGAACGGGTCTCGACCGTGCAGGCCGACGTCAGCGCCGCGGGCGGCGACGAGGTCACGCTCACCTACCGCATCCGTCCGAAGCTCAAACTGATCGCCGCCGTGGCGGTGCAAGGCAACGATTACAACAGCGTCAGCAGCGTCCAGGATTTGCTGGGGCTGAAGGCCGGGGATTTCGTGGACCAGCCGGGCGTGGCCGCGGCGGTTTCGAAACTCAAGCAGGAATACCGCAAGAAGCGCTTCGTTTTCATCCGCGTGACCTGGAAACTGGAAATCGCCGACCAGCGCGACGGCACGGCGCGCCTGACCGTGACGCTGGACGAGGGCAGCCGCACCGCGATCCGGCGCTTCCGCTTCGCGGGCAACGACCACCTCGGAAGGCTGGAGCTGAAGGAGGCCATCGGCCTCGAGTCCTGGTACAACCCGATCGGCTGGTTCACGCACACGCCGTACGATCAGGACGAACTCGAAGCCGATCGCGACCGCATCGTCCAGGCCTACCAGAAGCGGGGCTACCTTGACGCCCGCGTGGCCCGGCCGGTCGTGCTGGAACTGGGTGACGGCCGCTACGAGGTGACCTTCCCGATCCAGGAAGGCCGGCTCTACCGCGTGCGCTCGCTGACGGTGACCGGCGCGACGATTTATTCCACGAACGACCTGCGCCGGACGCTCGCGGTCAAGCCCGGCGACGTGGCCTCGGTGGACACGCTGCACAACGCGGCGGAGGCCTTGCGCGACTATTACGAAGGCCGCGGCTACATGCGCACGCGCGTCAGTTTCGAGAACCTGATGGACGACAGCACGGGGCTGGTGGACGTGCGCTTCCCGGTGCAGGAGGGACAGTTGACCGTCATCCGCGATGTGACGATCCGGGGCAATGCCATCACACGCGACAAGGTGATCCGCCGCGAACTGACGGTCTATCCGGGCGAGACTTTCAACGGCGTGCAGATGCGGCGCAGCGAGAAGCGCCTGAAAAACCTGGGCTTCTTCTCGTCCGTCGAGACATACGAAGAGGCCACCGCGGTCTCCAACCGCAGCGACCTGGTCTTCGAGGTCGAAGAGCAGCGCACCGGTCAATTCATGGTCGGCGCGGGCTTTTCGAGCATCGACCAGATCATCGGCTACGCGGAAATCAGCCAGGGCAACTTCGACATCCGCGGCTGGCCCTTCGTCGGCAACGGCCAGAAGGCCAAGATCCGCGTCGAAGCCGGCAGCAACCGCCGCGACCTGACCGTGTCGTTCGTCGAGCCCTGGTTCCTGGACCGCAAGTTGTCGCTGGGGGTGGACCTTTATTACCAGGAACGCCAGTACGACAACTACAATCTGAACCGCATCGGCTCCGCCGTCAGCCTGGGCATGAGCCTCGGCGGGCCGCAGCGGCTCGACTGGGTCTACCGCATCGAACGGGTGGAAGTGAACGACATCACGGACACCAACAACTACGTCTACGTGGACAAGCACGGCGACACCAACTTCTTCAGTTTCGTCGAACCGCCGCGCCTGGAAAGCTCGCTGGCTTTAACCTGGAGCCGCGACACGCGCGACAGCGTCTTCCTGCCGACCCGCGGCACGCGCCTCTATGCGACGGGCATGCTGATGGGCGGCCCGATGGGCGGCGACACGCAACTGTACCAGTTGGAAGCCGGGGTGGCGGGACACGTCTCGCCCTGGTGGGATCACATCCTGAACGGACGTGTGCGGGCGCAGGTGGTGGACGGCTTGACGGGCGACGACCATACGCCGGTGTCCGAACGTTTGTTCGCGGGCGGCTTCCGCACGATCCGGGGCTTCCGGTACCGCGACGTGGGACCGAAGGGCGTGGCGGTGGACAACGGCGACATCCGTCCGATCGGCGGCCAGACGCTGGCGATCGCGACGGCGGAATACACCGTGCCGATCGTCAGCAAACTGCGTTTTGCGACCTTCGTGGACGCCGGCAACGCCTGGTTCGGACCCTACGAGACGGACTTCGGCCGCCTGGCGGTGGGCGCGGGCTTCGGCATCCGCCTCAACATTCCCGGCTTCCCGATCCGGCTCGACTACGCCTGGCCGCTCCAGCGCGACGATCCGAATACCCGCACCGAACGCTTCAGTTTTGCTGTAGGCTATGGCTTCTGAACAACGACAGGAAAGGTTCCCATGAAAACATACGGATGGATCAGCGGCGCGGCCGCGCTCGTGGCGATGGGTCTGGTTTCAACGGCGGCCGCCGCGCCGGCGCCCGAGGTCAAACTCGCGACGGTGGATTCCGGGCGGGTCTTGAAGTCGTATTACAAGGCCGCCCAGGCCGACGACTACCTGCAGGACGAACTCGAGGATATGTCGGCCGAGGTCAAGAAACTCCGCGAAGGCGCGGCTGAGCTCAAGAAGGATTTCGACGCGCTCAAGGCCGAGGCGCAAAACAAGGCTTTGAGCGAAGAGGCGCGCGCCAAGAAGAAAGAGGCGGCCGAGGAGAAGCTCACCAGCCTGATGGAGTTCGAAAACAAGGCCCGCGAGACGCTCACCGGGCGCCGCAAGCAAATCGACGAGGAAGGCCGCCGGCTGCAAAAGCGGCTGGTCGGCGACATTCGCGAGGCCGTGCGCACGCTGGCGGTCAGCAATGGCGTGACGCTCGTCCTGGACGCCGCCGCGGTCTCGCCCATCGGACTCGAAACGGTCGTTTTTGCCCAGACCAACTTCGACATGACGGAGAGCGCAATTCAACTGCTGAATGCCGGCCGGCATGCCCCCGCCGCGCCGCGCAAGGAACGGCGTCCGGCGAACAAGGAGGGCGACGATAGCGCGGCCGTCCCACCGGCGGCGCCCGCCAATCCAGCGGGCAAGTCCGAAGTCGGGAACGCGCTTCCGGCCGGAGACAAACCGTGAGTCTGACCGTAGCTGAAATTGCCGGCCGCATCGACGGCGCATTGGAAGGTCCGGGCGCGGCGCTGGTGACGGGGGTGGCGTCGTTGCACGACGCGCGCGCCGACCAGATCAGTTTCCTCAGCCAGCCTAAATACGCGCGGGACATGGCCGGAACGCATGCGGCGGCGGTGATCCTGCGGCCCGACTGGCGGGGCGAGACGGCCGCGGGGGCCCTGATCCGTGTGGCCAATCCCGACGCCGCCTTCGCCCAGGTGACGCTGTTGCTCGCGAACCCGCCGATCGTCGCGCCGCCGGGCATCCACCCGACGGCGGTGATCGCCCCGACGGCCAGAATCGGCGCCGATGTCTCGATCGGCCCCTATTGCGTGATCGAGGCCGGCGCCCAGGTGGGCGACCGCACGGTGCTGGTGGCGCATGTCTACATCGGCCACTCCGCGCTGGTGGGGGCGGATTGCCGCTTCTATCCCTTCGTATCGCTGCGCGAGTACGTGCGCGTCGGGGACCGCGTGATCCTGCATAACGGCGCGGTGGTCGGCAGCGACGGCTTCGGTTACAGCAAGCAGGGCGCCGTCTGGAAGAAAATTCCGCAGTTGGGCATCGTGGTGCTGGGCGACGACGTGGAACTAGGCGCGAACACGACTGTGGATCGCGCGCGCTTCGGCGAGACGCGCATCGAACGCGGCGTGAAAATCGACAACCTGGTCATGATCGCGCACAACGTGGTGGTCGGGCCCGACACCGCCATGGCCTCGCAGGTCGGCATCTCCGGCAGCACGCGCATCGGCGCGCGCTGCATGCTGGGCGGCAAGGCCGGCTTTGCCGGCCACATCGTGATCGGCGACGACGTGACAGTTTGCGCCGCTTCGGGCGTGGATAACGACGTCAAATCCGGCCTGGTGGTGCTCGGCGAGCCGGCCATTCCGCACCGCGAAGCGGCGCGGCGCTACGCCGCCGTGGCGCGCCTGCCGCAGTTGCGCGAACGGGTCTCGGAATTGGAAGCGCGCCTCAAGGCGCTGGAGGAAACTCGCAAACCGTGAAGGTCTTCGTCACCGGCGGGGCGGGCTACATCGGCAGCGTGACCACCAGGCGCCTGCTCGATGCCGGGCACAGCGTGATCGTGTTCGACAGTCTCGAACGCGGCCACCGTGCGGCCGTGGATGCGCGCGCCGGCCTGGTGGTGGGCGACCTGCGCAACGCGGCGTCGATTCGCGACGCGCTCGCCGCCGCGCGGCCCGATGCGGTCGTGCATTTCGCGGCCTTCGCCTATGTCGGCGAGTCCATGGAAAATCCCGGCCTGTACTTCGCCAACAATCTCGGCGGCGGGATCAATCTGGCCGAGGCCATGCGCCTGGCCGGCGTCGGGAAACTGGTCTTCTCCTCGAGCTGCGCGACCTACGGCCATCCCGAACGCGATCCGATCGACGAAAAAGCGGCCCAGCGGCCGATCAATCCCTACGGCGAATCCAAGCTGCAGTGCGAGAGCGTCTTCCGCTGGTACGAGCGGATCTTCGGACTGCAACCGGTCTTTCTGCGCTATTTCAACGCCTGCGGCGCCGACGAGCGTTTTGGCGAGGACCACCGGCCCGAAACGCATCTGATCCCGCTGGCGCTGGATGTGGCGCTGGGCCGGCGGCCCCACGTCACGATTTTCGGCGGCGACTATGCCACGCCCGACGGCACCTGCATCCGCGACTACATTCATGTGCTCGATCTGGCGCAGGCCCACCTGCTGGCGCTGGAAAAATCCGTCAGCGGTCCCTTTAACCTTGGTAACGGCGATGGTTATTCCGTGCGCGAGGTGATTGCGGCGGCGCGCGAGGTGACCGGGCACGCGATTCCGGCGATTACGGCGCCGCGGCGGGCGGGCGATCCCGACCGGCTGGTGGCGGCCTCCGCGCAGGCCCGCGAGGCGCTGGGATGGAAACCGGAATTTCCGGCGCTGAGCGACATTCTGCGCAGCGCCTGGACCTGGAAATGCCAGCACCCGCAAGGCTACGGCGAAGAGTGATGGCTGGAGAAGAGGAAACTACGAAAAACGCGAAAATGGGAACGGAACGGTTCGCCAACCAAGCCTTTTCGCGTGTTTCGTAGTTTAGTATTGTGGCAAGTGGCAGAATCAGACAGGAGATTCAAAATTGCCGATTTCGGGCGGTGCAGAGAGTTTGATGCTCAACCCGTACTGTGTTAGCCTTCGTTCCAGTAACCGGAGGTGACATCACGCCAAACGGTATATTGAAACTATAAAGGGGACACGGCAACATGACAACCACAGTAGAAGTCCTGTACGAGGATCATGTGCTGAAGCCGCTTAGCCCGATTGAAGGGCTACGTGAACATGAACGCACTTGGGTGTTCATCCACGCCCAAGCCAAGCGGGGTGTTTTGCGCCGCCTCGTTGGCACCCTAAGTCACGAGGATGCCAAGGCCATGCAAGAAACCCTGGATCGGGAGTTTGAGCACATTGAAGGCGAGTGGTAGAGTAGCCGTTGACAGCAACGCCGTGATCGCCTACCGGGAAGGCGTTCCAGACGTTTGCCGATTGGTTGATGAAGCGAAGGTCTTATTCATGCCGATCGCTGTTCTGGGTGAATTGCTCTACGGCGCCATGAACAGCGAACGGTTGGCGGAAAACGAACAGGCGGTGCTCGCCTTCTGGTCAGAGTGCATCCCGGTTTATTCTGACGAAGCAGTCGCCAGACGTTATGCCGTTACCCGCCTCAAACTGAAACAGCAAGGGCGCCCGATTCCAGAAAATGACCTCTGGATCGCCGCCGCTTGCATGGAAGTTGACGCCACACTTGTCAGTCGGGACGACCATTTTTCAGGCATTGACGGACTCGACGTTGTTAAATGGCGTTGAAAGAAGAGACCCAGAACAAATAAGGAGACCGCAACATATGACCGGCCACATGGTGAATTGCCATCCTGCCCCGGAGGAGGCACCTATACACTTGGCAAAATTGGAACGTCGGCCTCGTGTAGCATTTCAACGCACAAGAATTAACCGGTGGTCAAAGTTGATTCCATCAAAGACCAGTATGGCTCCACAGGAGGTACGACATGAAGAATGCGATCACTGTAACATTGCTCCTACTGGTTTGCGGTTGCGCCAGTTACAATCCGAAGTATGAATCATACTGCACATACGCGAACACGCGGAAACTTGTGGATGTCGACCAGTATCCGGCATACAAAATCGTATGGGCACCGCTCATGTTCATCCCGGAGACGATCGCGTCACCAGTGACTTGTTATGTAGACGCAGCCAATAATCCCCCGGTATCCAAAGACAAACATGTCTATCTGACGTATGTTGGATTCCGAACCATGAAAAATGCCGTGGCACTCAATGACAATAAAGTGAGGAAGCCAGTAATGTATGTGGCTTTGGGTATTAGCGCGGTTGTAGATACCGTCTTGTTCCCCGTGGCGGGGCTCATTGACACGACTTGGATCGTAACCCGGTCGAAACCTGAGGACAGATTCAATAGCACATCGCCAGCGGAATGGCTCTACCTGTCTCCCGACGCTCTGTAGATAAATTACCGCCGTCGCAAGGGATGCTGAAGAGCGAAAAGCCGACCGTTCAGGCAGTTATGATGGATGGAAGGAGAAGAGGAAACTACGAAAAACGCGAAAGACGCGAAAATGGGAAAGGCGCATGAGCGGTTTGGCGGCTTAGATTTTATCTTTGTGTGGTTTTGTGCTGTCATCAAGATTGCCGAGTTTGTGCGTTGCGGAGAGATTGATCCTCAACCTGCACTGTGCTAGTCTTGCTATCTGTAAGCGGAAGCGACATCCTCATTGACGCCGCTCGTAGAGCGGCAAAGGCTGTGGAGTTTCTGGAAACAGCCGTGCAACAGGGGAAGGCGGAAATCAGCGTGGTATCGCGCATGGAACTGGGCGTGGGCTGCAGGAATCGGCGGGGTTTCGTGTTCATTGACGGTTTGGACCTGGCCGATTATTGAAAATTGCGAACGATATTTGTCCGGAGAATAACGGGAGATTCAGACATGCACACAGTCAAAGCAGTTTTTGTGGGATGCGTGGTTCTTGCACTGGCGACTTTCGCTTGGGCGGTTACGCCGGTGATTTCAAATGTCCAGGTATCGCAACGCTCGGGGACTAAGCTGGTGGATGTCTGCTATGACCTTGCCGATGCCGACGGTTTGGCGCAGACGGTCTGGATCAACGTCTCCGGCGATGGCGGGCTGACATGGACCATTCCATCGGGCAGCGTCAGCGGCCACGCCGGCTCTGGCATCGTGCCCGGTGCGGGCAAGCGCCTCGTCTGGAATGCCGGGCAGGATTGGAACGGACAATTGGTGCCCAACTGCAAGGTGCGCGTCTTCGCCAACGACGGCACCACCCCGATTCCGCCGACGGGCATGTCGTATGTCCCGGCCGGCCAGTTCCAAATGGGCGATAATTTGGACGGTACATCTGATGCACAACCAGTGCATAACGTCCAGGTGGGCGCGTTTTTTATGGACATCACCCACGTATCCGGAACGCTCTGGTGGTCCGTAAAACAATGGGGCGCTTCGAGTGGCTACACCGACCTTGGTGGCGCTTACGCCGCCCCAACCCACCCCGTGCAGACGGTTTCGTGGTACGACGCCGTGAAATGGTGCAACGCCCGCTCCGAGAAGGAGGGTTTGACTCCGGCCTATTACACCAGCGCGACTCTGGCGCAAGTGTATCGCACGGGTTCGTTGAACATCTCGAATGCCTGCGTCAATTGGAGTGCCAACGGGTATCGTTTGCCGACCGAAGCGGAATGGGAGAAGGCCGCGCGCGGCGGAGTTACCGGCTGGCGCTATCCATGGGGCAACACGATTGGCGGCGGCAACGCCAACTACAATGGCAGTGGCGATCCGTTTGAAAGCGCTACGGTCAAGACGACGCCGTGCGGCTACTACAACGGCTCGCAGATTCCGGCTGGTCCCGACATGGCCAACGGTTACGGTCTTTACGACATAGCCGGCAATGTTTGGCAATGGTGCTGGGATTGGTACGACTCGGCATATTATGGACGCCCAGATTCAGCGAATAATCCACGAGGTCCGGCGGCAAACGCCAGTTCGCGCGTGTTGCGGGGTGGGACGTGGAACGGCGACACGGACGAGCTCCGTTGCGCCTATCGCTGCTACAACTCGCCAGGCATTGCCAACTACGTCAGCTTCGGTTTTCGTTGTGTGAGGGGGCCTTGATTATTTTGGTTTCTTTATCCTCTTAAACTTGGGGGGACGGGGGCGAAGCCCCCGGAGAATTTATAATGGCCGAAAACGATAATATTCTAACCAAACTGCACGACCTTTTGTTGTATCTCGTGCCTTTGCTGGCAAAGTTTCCGCGGGACCAGAAGTTCCTGCTGGCGGATCGTTTGCAGGTGAAAGTAATGGACGTTCAGGAATCTTGCTTGCGGGCATATTACGGACGGGACAAACTGCATCAACTTGACGAGGCGAACATGGGCCTCGAAATCGCCCGCCATCTTGTTCGCCTCTCATATGACCTTCACTTGATGAACGCGCAGAAATATGGATTGATTTCGGAACGTATCGACGAGGTCGGAAGGATGCTGGGGGGGTGGCTCCGTAAAAGTCGAAAACCCCGGGCAACTTCAGTGCCCCACGTGAACATCCTCCGCCCTGTTGCGGTCGTCGCCGAAGGCAAACCGAGGTACGGTAAAGCGTGAGCAATATGCAGTTGTCGAACCAAGGTTGGATAAAGCCGCTTTTGCGCTTCAGCCTGATGGCGTTCGCGGCGCTCGCGTTGTTGGGTTTGCCCGCGCTCGCCGATACAGGGAGTCGTGACTCCGCGATGTTCCCGCTCGATACGCGCGTTCCCTCCGGCACAGGTAGCGGCGATTCCGGCGTCTTTATCCTTAATACGCGGGGCAACGAGGGTATGGATGGTTGCGGCGGCTCGGACATTTTCCCGCTCGACACTCGCGATCCCAGTCTGACCACGCCAATTGTGCTGCATGGGCGGGTCACGGACACCAACGGCATCGGCCTTGTGGGCGTGACGGTTTCGGCGGCCGTGGGCGGCGGATTAGTGGTGGCGCAGGCGACAACGGATGCGCATGGCTTCTACCAGTTGCCCCCGCTAAGTTCCGCGGCCTGCGTACTGGTCGTGGCAACGCCCGGTTATGGGGGGGCGGCGCGAGCGTTGACATTGAGCGCGGCGACGGCGCTCGAGAATTTTCAATTATCGACGCTTGCCGCCGCCCCAACAGTCAGGCAGACAAATAGTCAACCATCGGCCGCCTACACACCAGCGCCGCCTGGCCCGATGGGCAGCAAACTACTGGTTTTCGACGGCAACCAGTTTGTGCCGATAACGGCGGAAACTTCGCCATCCCGGAATCTGATGACGATTGTAATGACCCATGGTTGGGTGCCCGGCACACCAGACCCGGCGATTCTCAACACGCCTTTCGATCGCTGGCCAACGAACATGGCGTCCCAGATGCGCGCAAACGGAATTTCGGCTGCGATTGCGAATATCCTGGCGTGGGACTGGCGCTACGCCGCCGGCGACGCGAGTCTACCTCCTTCACATGCCGCCGATCAGGTTTTTTCCCAGGGCCTTGGATTGGGCCAAGCGCTGACAAATGTGTTGGGAACAAACTATTCCAGCAACCTTCATTTTATCGGCCATAGCCTGGGCACATTAGTCAACGCCAGCGCGATTAACTATCTGCACGGCGACCGCGCTGGCAACGCGCGTCAGGAAACCTCGCCCACACCATGGCGTAATGCACCCATCCATGTGACCTTGCTCGATCAGGCCTCAATTGCTCAGGCGGCGGGCGAAGCTCTGCTGCAAAACGGATTTGATTCAACGGTCTTGAACGCTTTCAATCAGACTGAAATTCCACCATGGCAATCGCCCCTGCCGCTTCAGTTCACATGGGCTGACAATTACATGTCGTCAGCAGTTTCTTTCAGGACGTTATCAAAGGCGGTCAATGTCAGACTGCAAAATAATCCGGGGGGTTGGTTGGGTCCTGTGGCGGCCCACAAATACGCAATCGATTGGTATGGCATGTCCATCGAGGATCCATTGGACATTCTCAACCCGCTGGGCTTCTCGCAAAGCTATGAATCTGACTTGTCCATTGGACTCCCAGCAACGGTATTCCCACCGTCGACTTTTCAGGATGGCGCTCTATTTAGCCAAACGCCGTCGTCGGATGACCCTCTCGCACTAGAACTGGACTTCACATTGCCGCAAACGTGCGGAATTCTTGCCGAGGCGACCATTCAGGTCGGCACGGGCATGATTACAACCATGGGGAATGCCTTGGTAAGTGTGGGCAACGTGGCACAGTCGGCAGGGCAGTCCATCTTGAATGGCTTTGACATGGCGTTAAATCTGGCGCAGCAGGGTGGGCAAACGGTCGCGAATCTTTTCAATTCCGGCGTGTTGCAAATACAACTCACCACCCTCCCTTTTTCGCTTGAACCGCAAAACTCCATGGCTCGGCTGCAAACGCTAAATAGCGCTAATTCCACCAGCACTGCGGCGATGGCGTGGTTGCCGATTCAAATACCCACGAACACGCTGGCAATGGCTTTCGATTTCAGCGTGTCGGGAGATACGGTTGAAGACCTGATTGTCTGCGGGATCGACAATACGAATCTTTTTTCGTTGTCTGCCAAAAATGTGACCACGAATACGGTTTCTTCGAGTCGTTTGCTCGACGTGTCTTCGTGGCAGGGGCAACAGGTGGAATTGTTCTTCGGTTTGATGGGCGGAACTTCCTCGAACGCCACTTTGCAGATCGACAACATCCGGTTCTACAGTTTCCAACCACCCGTCGCCAATTTCGTTTCTACGCCGACGAATGCTTCATGTGCGTTGATCGTGGACTTCATAGATGCCTCTTCGGGTACGATTACCAACTGGCACTGGGATTTCGGCGATGGCACAACGACCGATATGGTCGGGACAAGTGTTGCGCACACCTATGCCGCGCCAGGAACCAACGCGGTGACTTTGATTGTCAGCGGGCCGACGGGAAGCGGCGCCAACACACAGTTGGTTGTCACAACATGGACTGCTTATCAAACGTGGCAAATGCAGTGCTTCGGCTCCATCACCGATCCTCTGTCCGCGCACGAAGCCGATCCCGATGGCGATGGCATGAATAACTCGCAGGAATATGTGGCCGGAACCGATCCCAGGAACGTCAATTCGGTCTTCCGGTTCACGAGCGCGGAGAATGCGCTTTCTCAAGGCATTGTCGTTCGCTGGCCGAGCATCTCGAATCGGTTCTATAACTTGAGCAGGGCAACGAATCTGATTGCTGGAACCAACTCTTTCATAATCCTGCCGGGCGCAAGCAACATTCTGGCCACGCCGACGGAGAACAGTTACACTGACGCGGTGCAGGGCGCCGGCCCGTACTTCTACAGGATTGAAGTGCATGAGTGATCGACTGGTGGAGCGTTTTCAAGATGCTATTGTGCGGAAGTGGGTGGACTTTTTTGTGCTCCACAAGAAAGTCGAATCGGAATTGATTTCGAGGAGGTTGCCATGAGTTTGGCCACAAATGTTGCCCTCGATATTGTGCGCGTTGACCACCTGGGACGATATCGGCTGGAACTGACATTCAGCGATGGCCATCTCTCCACCGTTGACTTTGGGCCGTTTCTTCGGGTTTCTCTGAATTCTGAAACCCGCCGGTTCCTGGAGGAGGAGCGGTTCAAGAGTTTCTCGCTGATTCACGGGAATCTCGTTTGGGGGGACTATGAAATGTGTTTTCCCATCGAGGACCTATATGAAGGCCGAATCGGCCAGGAAGAGTTCGCCGGTAAAGTCGTTGCCGTGGCGGAGAAGCGGGGCGAATACGTCGCAAAGAGAAGAACGCGTTCGTGAAAAATGCGGACGCTCAGGCGCTGAGGTTCGGAGAAGTTTGAGGCGGCGCCGTGAAAACAGTATTTTTCGAGCCGGCATTTGTTTAGAATCGCGCTAAGGATCGGTCACGAACAAGGAGCAGGATTATGAGCAAAGTCAAGGGCGAGAAGGAAACGAAGGAAGACCAGACCGCGTTGGATGCCGTGCTGGCGCAAATTCGCAAGGATTTCGGCGAGGGCTCCATCATGCGCCTCGGCAACGAGGCCACGCAGAAAAACATCGCGGTGATTCCGACGGGGGCCTTGACGCTGGACATGGCGCTGGGTGTCGGCGGCCTGCCCCGCGGCCGCGTGGTGGAGATGTTCGGACCGGAGTCGTCCGGCAAGACCACGCTGGCCCTGCATGTGATCGCCAGCGCGCAGAAGACCGGCGGACTCGCGGCCTTCATAGATACCGAGCACGCCATGGATCCGGCCTATGCCAAGAAGATCGGCGTGAACCTGGACGATCTGCTGGTCTCGCAGCCCTCCTCGGGCGAAGAGGCGCTCAACATCACCGAGACCCTGGTGCGCAGCAACGCGCTGGACGTGGTGGTGCTGGACTCCGTGGCGGCGTTGGCGCCCAAGGCCGAACTGGACGGCGACATGGGCGACGCGCACGTCGGCCTGCAGGCGCGTCTGATGTCCCAGGCCATGCGTAAACTGACCGCGGCGATCTCGCAGTCGAAGACCCTCTGCATTTTCACCAACCAGATCCGCGAAAAGATCGGCGTGATGTTCGGCAGTCCCGAGACCACGCCCGGCGGCCGGGCGCTCAAATTCTACGCCTCGGTGCGCCTCGATATCCGCAAGATCAACATTATCAAGGATGCAACCGGCAAGGTGATCGGCCATCGGGCGCGGGTCAAGGTGGTTAAAAACAAGGTCGCCCCGCCGTTCGTCGAGGCGGAATTCGACATTTTGTTCGCGCGGGGAATTTACTGGGAAGGCTCGATCGTGGATTGCGCCACCGATCGCGGGCTGATCGAAAAACGCGGCTCTTGGCTATCCTTCGATGGGCAGCAGATCGGTCAGGGCCGCGACTCCGCCGCCGAATTGCTGATCCACGACCCCGCCCTGCAACAGAAGCTGATCGCGCGCATCAAGGAATCCACCCAGCCGGTCGCCGCGGACAAGAAGGCCTGATCTGAAACACGGGTTCAGGGTTCAGGGAAGACGAATACACCATATCACGGAAAACAGGCTTCTTCCCTGAACGACCGGTTTGCGCTGCTTTCCATCCGGTCCGCGGACAGGCGGCGCGGCTGGAATCAGCTCTTGGCTGCGGCGAGCTTGGCCAACGCCAGGGCGGCGCGGCTCTTGCGGCGATCGGCGGTATTGTTCGGGACAATGCCCTTTTTGACCGCTTTATCCAGCACTGAGGCGTAACGGTCGGCGATCGTCCTGGCCTTTTCGACATCTTTGGCCTCGAGGGCATCGATGAATTTCCGGCGCATGCTGGCCACGAGCGCCTTTTCGCTGCGATTACGAATGCGGTTGTCGACTGCCTGACGGGCTCGCTTGGCTGCGCTCTTGATGTTTGGCATAGGCCGTTTTTCCTGCTGCTGATCGTGCTTGTGATTAAATCCGGCCCTATACTATGATTTTCACCGGCAACGTCAAGCCATTTTCCGAATTTGCGGTTGATTTGCGATTGATTGAAATAAAGGAGAAAGCTTTGCCAAAACTCAACATGACGGTCCCGCATGGCCTTGCGCAGGATGAAGCGGTCAAGCGCGTAAAGAATCTACTGAGCGATGTGAAAACGCAGTTCGCCGATACGATCGAAGATTTGCATGAGGCGTGGGACGGCCATGCGGGCCGGTTCGATTTCTCGGCCATGGGTTATCCCATCGCCGGGAGTCTGACCGTGAATCCGTCGCAGGTCGATATCTCCGGCGACCTCCCTTTCGCGGCCATGCTTTTCAAGGCGAAGATCGAAGCCACGATCAAGGACCGCCTCGGGGCGCTGCTGGCCTGAGCCTGTGCCGCCGTAAACGATCGCGAGTCCGCCGCTTCGTCATTGCCGTTCGGCGGCGGCGATGCCCGGCAACATCGGGACGAAGGCCACGGACAGATCTTCGTAAACCGTGAGGCGGCCGGCTTCGCGGCGAATGCGAACAAGTTGCTGCGGCCCGTATACCGGACCGACCGGCGCGATCATCCGTCCCCCCTCCGCCAGTTGCTCTGTGAGGCGGAGCGGTATTTCCGGCGGGGCGCAGGTCACCAGGATGCCATCGAAGGGCGCCTGCTCCGGCCAGCCTTGGTAGCCGTCGCCGACCCGCACCTGCACGCCTTCGATCTTCAGGGCGTCGAGCACGAGCCGCGCCCGCGCCGCCAGCGCGGGATTGCGCTCGATCGTCCAGACCCGCGCGCCCGCGCCGGCCAGCACGGCCGCCTGATAGCCCGTGCCCGCACCGATTTCGAGCACCCTTTCTCCCGCTCGCAGGGCCAAGGCCTCCGTCATGTAGGCGATGATGTAGGGCTGCGAAATCGTCTGGCCCTCGCCGATCGGCCAGGGGGCATCGGCATAGGCGGTTGCGATGTCGGCATGGGGAACGAAAAGCTCGCGCGGCAGCCGCGCCATGGCGGCCAGCACCCGCTCATCGCGCACGCCCCGCCTGCGAATCAGTTCCACCATGGCCCGCCGCGCCGTGCCGGCTTTGCCGTCATCCCCGTTTTTTCCTGCGCTCATCATGGCTCGTCCTTCCCGCCCCCGGCATCGCAAAGCAACCTCGCGGTGTGCCGCTATTTTACAGCGCCTGCCGCTTTTTCAAAAGTCAGGAGTCAGAATCCAGAATCAACCTTTTCTTCTAATGGGGCCTAATTACTTGTGATAAAATGCCGACCATCAAATACCTTACGTCTTGAAAACCGAACACTGAACACCGAACACCCCTGCCCCTGAAAATGCGCTTCCTGCGAGCCTTACTGGGTATCTTGTTGTGGCCTTGCTGCGTGGCGGTCCTTTGGACGCTGCTGACCGCGCTGGGCTGGGCGCAGGCGCAGGGTGGCGGGCTGGCCACCTGGGAAAATGCCGCGCTGGCGGGCGGCTTTCTGGCGTGGATGTTTCTATTCCTGGTTTTTCCGCGGCCCATGCGAAGCTACATCCTGGCGCACGAATTGACCCATGCCTTGTGGGCGCTGGCGATGGGCGGATGCGTCAAGCGCCTGCGTTTGAACGCCCAGGGCGGCAGCGTGGATGTCAGCAACGGCAACGTTTTAGTCACCCTGGCGCCATATTTCTTTCCCTTTTATACGTGGGGTGTATTGGCGGTCTGGGGTTTGACGGGTCTGTTTTCCGACCAGACGCCATACCGTTATATCTGGCTGGCGGTCCTCGGCGCCAGTTGGAGTTTCCACGTCACCTTCACCATCGCGGCCCTGACCGGCGGACAGCCGGACGTGCGGCTGGTCGGCGGCTGGCTGGCTTATCCGCTGATCGTACTGGCGAACGGCATCGGCCTGCTGCTGTGGGTGGTGGCGGTCTTCCCTCCGACGCTGGGACAGACCGGCGATGCCCTCTGTCAGCATCTGGTTGCGATTCTGGGCTGGTTATGGGCCAAACTCCTGCAGCCCGCGGGCGACTGGAGTGCGGGCTTGCTTTACGCATGGTTTAACTGACAATATTTCGGCGTTGCTTTACGTTTATAGGGGTAATGCGTGTCAATCGAAGCATCAACGGACGAGATCCGGGACGGAGAGCTGCTGACCCGTTATCAGGCGGGCGATTCCAAGGCGCTGGCCGTTCTGGTTGAGCGGCACAGTCCGGCGTTGTACCGGCTGGCGCTGACGATGACCGGACAATCCGCGGATGCGAATGACGTGGTGCAGGAGGTCTGGCGGCGGGTGGTGCGGAAGTCGGGCGGGTTTCGCGGCGATAGCTTTCGGGGCTGGATCTTTCGGATCTGCCGCAACCATCTGATTGACCGCTCGCGCGGGCGCAAACCGGCCGTGAGTCTGGACGAGGGTGTGGGCGATGGCGGGTCCACGCGGCTGGACCTGCTGCCGGGACACGGGCTGGAGCCCGACGCGGCGGCGGAGCGGCGCGAGTGGTGCGCGCAGTTGGCGGCGGCGGTGGACGCTCTTTCGCCGGAGCAAAAAGAGGTCTTTTTGTTGCGGGCGGAGGGGCTGGATTTCAAGGAAATCGCCCGCCTGCAGCGGGTGCCGCTGAATACGGCGCTGGCGCGGATGCACTACGCGGTGGGCCGGTTACGCAAGAGTCTGGGAGCTGAATTTGCGACGGAGAGGCGTGGAACATGAACTGCGAATACGAGGAAAAACGGATATTGCTGAACGAAGCGGGCGAACTTTCCCCGCGCGAGGCGCCGGCTTTGGCGGAGCATCTGGCCGCCTGCGCCGGGTGCCGGTCTTTTCGGGACGCGCTGCGCCGCTTGGGTGCCGTGGCGCGCGCGCAACAGGCGGCCATCAAATTTCCGGCGTTTCTGGGCGCGCGTGTGCTGGCCGACGCGGAGCAATACCGGCAGGCCCGGCGGATGCGTCATCAGCGCGCGGTGCGCCTGCTGGCCAAAGCCGCGGCGGTTGTAATGCTGCTGGGCGCGGCGGGCGGAGCGGGCGTCTATGGACACTGGCAGCGCCAGGCCAACCGGACCGCCGAAGTGGCCGGCGTGCTGGCCGTAATGATCGACGAGGAAGGCACGGGCAGTCCGGTTGTGCCAGGCGATCACCACGGCCTGGCCCACGATCTGCTACAATTGGAAGGACTTGACGAGGATTTGTCGAGCGCCGACCTGCTGAGCCTGGCGGATGAGAGGGCGTAAAGAAAACAGAAGTCAGAATTCAGAAGCCAGAATAAAAGCCAGTAGCCGAAGCCTCTTGCAACAACCTCGGATGAACGGAAATGGACCCGCTATAGACAATTGAGAAACAACATCAGTGCCGTCCGCTGAAATTTTGCATGACGGCCACTGGATTTCTGGCTTCCGCCTTCTGACTTCTGACTTCTGCTTCCGCTATTCCACCCGCGGCAAACTGGTCCAAAGATCCTCGATGGCGTAGTAGGCGCGCACCTCGTCGATGAACAGGTGGACCACCACATCCACGTAATCCATCACCACCCACCCGTCATCCGGCTGGCCGGACTGGCGGTAGAGTTGCACGCCGACTTCCTTGAGTCCGCGTTTGAGTTCGTTGGCCATGGCCTTGATCTGCGGCGCGGTGGCGCCGGAGGCGATCACAACGTAGTCGGTGATCGAGGATGCGCCGCGCACGTCCAGCACGATCACCTCGCGCCCCTTCTTTTCGAGGAGCAGGCCGCGGGCGCGTAGGGCGACATCGCGGGCCTCGGTCATGGTGGTGGTTGCCGGCGCGGGAGCGGGCGTTTCTAATGCGAGTGGTTTCATTAAGTCGGACAAGTATACAGGTGATGTTCCGCAATGTACATGGCTACGGCATCGGGAACCAGGTAGCGGATGCCCAGCCCCTCGGCGAGACGGTAACGGATATCGGACGATGCGATGTCGGCCAGATGCCCCGTGCGAAAATCGCCCAGCAGCCGCGCCGGCCAGGGATGCGGCAGATTCAGTTCCCGTTCCCGCGCCCACTCCTCCTCGAAACCGGGGCGGGCGAGCGTAACGATGCGGACCAGCGTCAGCAAGCGCTGGACGCCGCGCCAGAGATGCAGTTCGGGTAGCGAGTCCGAGCCGACGATGAAGCACAAATCCGCGCCGGGGTAGCGCTCCCGCAGAGTCGCCGCGGTGTCCACGGTGTAGGACACGCCGCCGCGCGCGATTTCGATGTCGCACACTTCAAAGCGCGGATCGTCCCGCACGGCCAGTTCCAGCAACGCCAGCCGGTGTTCCGCGCCCAGCAGCCCGCCGCACGGTTTGTGGGGCGGCTGGGCGCTGGGAACGAAGAGCACCCGCTGCAGGTCGAACAATTCGCAGGCGTCCTGGGCCAGAATCAAATGCCCGGCATGCACCGGGTTGAAGGTGCCGCCCAAGACGCCGATGCGTTGAATCTCCGTATCGCCCATGATTTTCCACCCCACCGTCCAACTCCGTGGCGCGGTGGCGCTATGATGCTCCCCCACCCCGCGCCACGGCAACCGGAAATTTGCGGGATTTCCGCCTTGACCGGCAGCGCCCGGATATGCTTTGATTCGCTGCGCGCTTTTATATTAGCGCCCTCCGCGGGCGGCGCGCAGTCAAACACCGGGATGTTCCCGGACACAGCAGAAAAAAGGGGATGCTTCATGATACGGTTGTCGGGCAAGCGGTTCTGGGCGCTGGCGGCGGTTGCGCTGCTGGCATTGACAGGTGGCACGGCGTGGGCCAGCGAAGCGGACATCATTCTTCCCGACCTCAGCCAGGTGAGTTTCCCCGGCATGACGGGAATGCACCTGATGTACATCGGACTGGTGGTCTGCGTGATCGGACTCGTCTTCGGACTGGTCCAGTACCGGCAGACGGCGGCCATCCCCGTGCATGAGGCGATGAGCTCGGTTTCGCAGACGATCTGGGAAACCTGCAAGACCTATCTCTGGCAGCAGGGCAAGTTTCTCTCGGTGCTCTGGCTGCTGATCGCCGCCTGCATGATCTATTATTTCGCCGTGCTGCAGCGCAAGCCCCTGACGGACGTCGGCATCATCCTGCTGGCCTCGATCCTCGGCATCCTCGGTTCCTACGGTGTGGCCTGGTTCGGCATCCTGATCAACACCAAAGCCAATTCCCGTTCGGCCTTCGCGGCCCTGCGCGGCAAACCCTGGCTGCCGCTGGCGATCCCGATGCGCTCCGGCATGAGCGTCGGGCTGGTGCTGGTGAGCGTCGAGCTCTTCTTCATGATCTGCATCCTGAGCTTCCTGCCGACGCGCATCGCCGGCGCCTGCTTCATCGGTTTCGCCATCGGCGAGTCGCTGGGCGCGAGCGCGCTGCGTATTTGCGGCGGTATTTTCACCAAGATCGCCGACATCGGTTCGGACTTGATGAAGATTTTCTTCAAGCTGCCCGAGGACGATCCCAAAAACCCCGGGGTGATCGCGGATTGCACGGGCGACAACGCCGGCGACAGCGTCGGCCCGACCGCGGACGGATTCGAAACCTACGGCGTGACCGGGGTGGCGCTGATCTCGCTGCTGGCCCTGGCGCTGGTGGGCAACTCGCTGCTGTGCGGCACGCTGATCGTCTGGATCTTCGTGATGCGTATTCTGATGATCCTGACCTCGCTGACGTCGTATTTCATCAACGCCAAACTCTGCGAATCCCTCTTCGCCAACGAGCAGCATTTCGACGCCGAGAAGCCGCTGACCTACCTGGTCTGGATCACCTCGCTGCTTTCCATAGCGGTCACTTATGTGGCCAGCTACTGGCTGCTTCCGGTGGCGCAGTATCATGGCCTCTGGTGGGTGCTCGCCACGGTGATCTCCTGCGGCACCGCGGCCGGCGCGCTGATCCCCGAATTCACCAAGGCTTTCACCAGCACGAATTCGCGCCACGTCAAGGAAGTCGTGACCTGTTCGCAACAGGGCGGCGCCTCGCTCAACATCCTCTCCGGCCTGGTGGCGGGCAACTTCTCGGCCTTCTGGGAAGGCCTGCTGATCGTGTCCCTGATGGCCATCAGCTACGCGCTCTCGCAGACCCAGACGCTGGCGACCCTGCTGCCGCCCGAAATGGCCTTCGCCGCGCCGATCTTCGCCTTCGGTCTGGTGGCCTTCGGCTTCCTGGGCATGGGCCCGGTGACGATCGCCGTCGACAGTTTCGGCCCGGTCTCCGACAACGCGCAGTCGGTCTACGAACTGAGCCGCATCGAGGCGCGCCCCGGCGTCAAGCAGGAGATCGAAAAGCAGTTCGGCTTCGTTCCGGACTTCGAGAACGCCAAGGACATCCTCGAGAAGAACGACGGCGCGGGTAATACCTTCAAGGCCACGGCCAAGCCGGTGCTGATCGGCACGGCCGTCGTCGGCGCCACGACCATGATCTTCGGCATCATCCTGCTGCTCAACAACACGATCGCCGACGGACAGATCATGAAGCACTTGAGCCTGGTGCAGCCGCTGATATTGCTGGGGCTGCTGATCGGCGGCGCGGTGATTTACTGGTTCACCGGCGCCTCCATGCAGGCGGTGGTGACGGGCTCCTACCGGGCCGTCGTTTACATCAAGGACCACATGCGCCTCGACGACGCGGCCTCGGCCTCGATTCAGGACAGCAAGGAAGTCGTGAAGATCTGCACCATCTACGCCCAGAAGGGCATGGTCAACATCTTCGCGACGATCTTCTGTCTGGCGCTGGCGCTGCCCTTCCTGAACGCCTACCTCTTCATCGGTTATCTGATCGGCATCGCGATCTTCGGGCTCTATCAGGCGATCTTCATGGCTAACGCCGGCGGGGCCTGGGACAACGCCAAGAAGATCGTGGAAGTGGACATGCACGCCAAGGGCACGGACCTGCATGCGGCCAGCGTGATCGGCGACACGGTCGGCGACCCGTTCAAGGACACCTCCTCGGTGGCCATGAATCCGGTCATCAAGTTCACCACGCTGTTCGGCTTGCTGGCCACGGAAATCGCCGTGACCGTGCCGGCCGATCGAACGATGTTCAAGTATTGCTTCGCGGGCAGCTTGATCGTCGTGGCATTGTTCTTCGTTTATCGCTCGTTCTACGGCATGCGCATTCCCGTGGACAGCGCGATGACGGCGAAAAAAGGCTGATCCGCCCCGCCTTAACGGGTATAGTCAGAGCCTGTTCGATTTATTCGAACAGGCTCTTTTGCCTTAAGGAGACAGCATGAACGTCGGGATCGTCAGGGTCGGAATTCTCGGGCAGGGGCGCAGCGGATATGGCATCCACCTGCGCTGGCTGCGGGAGGCGGGCGCACAGTTCCAGGTCGTCGCGGTCGCCGACGCGCTGCCGGAACGGCATGAAGCCGGAACGGAACTTGGCGCGCGCGTCTTCGGCGATTATAAAGCGCTGCTGGCCGACCGTAGCTTGAACCTCGATCTGGTGGTCAACGCCCTGCCGAGTTTCATGCATTCCAAGGCCACGATCGAGATCCTGAACCATGGCTACAACGTCGTCTGCGAGAAGCCGCAGGCGCGCACAGTGCGGGAATTCGATGCCATGGTCGCGGCCGCCCGCAAGAACCGTCGCCGTTATCTGCCTTTCCAGAATTCGCGCTTTTACCCTTACTTCGCCAAAATCCGGGAAGTACTCGCTTCCGGCAAGCTTGGGAAGATCGTCTTTATCCGCAGCAACTGGAGCAATTTCTCCCGGCGCTGGGACTGGCAGTCCTTCCAGGAATACGGCGGCGGCAACCTGCTCAATACCGGACCGCATCCGCTCGATCAGGCCATCGTGCTGTTCGGCCCCAGAATGCCCAGGGTCTTCGCGCGGCTGGTCTCGGAGAATCCCTTCGCCGACGCCGATAACTACGCCAACGTGATCCTGCACGCTCCGGGCGCGCCGGTGATCGAGGTGGCCGTCAACTCCTTCCAGGCCTATCCTCAGGGCGAACAGTACAACATAGGCGGCGCCTGCGGTGGACTCACTGGCAGTGCGGCCGGCTTGAAGTGGCGGTACTTCGATCCCGCCGCCGCGCCGCGGCACGAGTTTCTGGGAACGTGGTCCGAGCAGCGCAAATACGGCGGCGAAACGCTGCCCTGGGTCGAGGAATCATGGACCCCGGACGAGAGCCAGCGCGACGGCTTCCAGGTTACGAGCAAGGGCTTCTACGACAACATCTACGCTGTGCTCGTCAACGGCGCCAAACCGGCGATCGAACACGGCCAGGTCCGCCGGCAGATTGCCGTAATCGAGGAGTGTTTCAAACAGAACAAACTGCCGCGGACCAAGCGGCGTTTTCTCAAGAAAGGCCAGTCATGACAACCCGGACACCATTCAGAATCGGCATCATCGGCGCCGAAAACTCGCACGCGGCGGCCATCGCCAAGGAGATCAACATCGCCGGGACGCCGGCGGGCTTCGCCGTGACGCACATCTGGGGCGAGACGGCGGAGTTCGCGGACAAAACGGCCAAGGCGGGGCAGATTCCCAAGATCGTCTCCGACCCCGCGGAGATGCTCGGACAAATCGACGGTTTGATGGTGGACCACCGCGATGGGCAGTATCACGTGGCGGCCGCCCGGCCCTTTGTCGAGGCCGGTATCCCCGTCTTTGTGGACAAACCGATCAGCACTTCGCTGGCCGAGGCGCGCGAGTTTCTGCGTTTCCGCCGGGAACGCGGCGTGCCGGTTACGACCCTCAGCAGCATTCCCTATCAGTCCTGCATCGGCGGGATCCGCAGTCAACTGGGAACGATCGGCGCGCTGCGAACCGTGCATCTGAACGGTCCCGGCGATCCCCATAGCAAGTACGGCGGAATTTTCTTCTATGGCATCCACCAGATCGATCTCATGATTTCGCTCTTCGGCATACAGGCCGAGTCGGTCATGGCAATGGTCAACGGCAGCACACTGGCAAGCGTGGTGAGTTATCCCGACGGCTTGAACGTCATGATCGGCATGCCGGGGGTCAAGCCGTTCTCGATCACGGCGCTGGGCATGGATGGCGCCTTCCACGAGACGATCAAGATGGACGCCAGCGCCTATGCGGCCACCACGGAACTGTTCACGACCATGTTCCGCAGCCGAATCGAGCCCTTCGACGACGCCCGCATGCTGGCGCCGATCGCTGTGCTCGAAGCCCTGCGCGAGTCCGTCGCCACAGGCCGCAAAGTGTCCGTGCCGCCAGTGGTCTGATGCGCATGAGTGTGACAATTGCCGTCGGCATGAGCGGGGGGGTGGATTCCGCCATGGCCGCGCTGTTGCTAAAGCGCCAGGGCTTCGAGGTCGTGGGGATTACGATGCGCATTTGGAGCGGCCGCTTGGAGGCGCCGCGGCATGCGCGCTCGGCCTGTTACGGACCGGGCGAGGTCCACGAAATCGAAACCGCGCGGCGCTGCGCGGAGCGCCTCGGCATTCCCCACCACACGCTGGATCTGGCAGAAGCCTTCGAGGCGCGCGTGCTGGAGTACTTCCGCCGCGACCATCGCGCCGGCCGCACACCCAATCCCTGCATGATCTGTAATCGCGAACTCAAGTTCGGCCTGCTGCCCGAGGCGGCGCGCCGCGCGGGCATCGCCTTCGACCGCTTCGCCACGGGCCACTACGCGCGCATCACGGGCCCGCAGGCCGGCGGCGGCTACCGCCTGCGGCGCGGCGTGGACCCGGCCAAGGACCAATCCTATTTCCTCTACTGGCTGACCCAGGCGCAACTGCCCGGACTGATCTTCCCGCTCGGGGACTCGACAAAAGCCGAGACGCGGCGCCTGGCCATCGAAGCCGGCTTCCCCGAACTGGCGGCGCAGCACGAGAGCCAGGATTTTTTCGAAGGCGACGACTACGCGCAGCTCTTCCCCGGCGAGAACCTGAAGCCGGGGCCGATTGTGGACGGGGCCGGGCGCGAACTGGGCCGCCATGACGGCGCGCTGCGCTTTACACGCGGCCAGCGCAGCGGCCTGGGCGTGGCCTCTTCCCAGCGGCTGTATGTCAAAACACGCGACATGCAAACGGGCGCCGTGGTGGTCGGGCCCCGTGAAGAAATCATGAGCGCGCGCTGCCATGTCGCGGAGGTGACCTGGGTGAACGGCCCGCCCGCCGTGTCCGCGATCTCCGCCGGCGTCTGCTGCCGCTACCGGCAAACGCCGATCGAGTCGCGTTTGACGTTGAGCGGCGCCGGGTCGGAAACGGCGGAAATCGCCTTCGCAGTTCCGGTTTTCGGCGTGACCTGCGGACAGGCGGCGGTTTTCTACGACGGCGATGCGGTGCTGGGAGGAGGGTGGATCGATGAAGTCTGAGGGACCGAAGCCCATCGGCGGACTGGATCTGCCCGCCGAGCTGGGCGCAAAACTGGCGCGGCTTTGCGGCGAGCTTCGTCAGATGGCGCGCGTCGTCGTGGCCTACAGCGGCGGCGTGGACAGCGCCTTCCTGGCCTATGTCGCGGCGCAAACACTGGGCGGCGACAGCCTGGCCATCACCGGCGTCTCGCCTTCGCTGGCGCACGCCGAGCTTAACGCGGCGGGCGAATTGGCCGCCTGGCTCCAGATTCCGCATCGCGTTCTGCCGATCGGTGAACTTGACGATCCGGACTATGCCGCCAACGGCCCCGATCGCTGTTACCACTGCAAACGCCATCTTTTCGCCGCGCTGGCGCTGGTCGCCCGACTGGAGGGCTATCGCTGCGTGCTCGACGGTAATAACGCCGACGATCTTTCGGACAACCGTCCCGGTCGGCGGGCGGGCGCCGAGGCGGGCGTGCGCAGTCCGCTGATCGACCACGGCTTCACCAAGGCCGAGATTCGCGCCGTCTCCCGCGCCGCGGGACTGCCGACCGCCGACAAACCGTCCAGTCCCTGCCTGGCCTCGCGCTTCCCCACCGGCGTGCCCGTCACCGAACCGGCGCTGGCCGCCGTCGAAAAGGCCGAACAGGCCCTGCACGCGCTCGGCATCGCCGATGGCCGCGTCCGCTACCACGGCGACCTGGCCAGGCTGGAATTGCCCCGCGAATCCTGGATCCTGGTAACGCAGGAACCCGCACGCGGCACACTGCTGGCCGCCCTGCGCCGCTGCGGATTCAAGCATGTTACACTGGACCTGCGTTACTTTCACGAATCATGAGCAGAAAAATCGGCATGGACTGTATTTGCTGCCGTCCCACGCCACGGCCAGCTCATGTGGAATACTCGATGGAATATCATGCCGCGTTGATCCGCAAGCTCGCGGGGACGAACGGCGGTATCGTCGCGCGGGACGCCGAGCGCCGGTTTTACGACGCCTGGGACTACGATTTTCTCTGGGGCACCCACGACGGGTTTGTGGACTGGGCCCAAACCGGCCGCTGCACCGACATGGGACACGCCGCCTATGCCGCCGATGGCGGCGATCAGCACAGGCCGCTCTCGAGCCCGTTCCATGAACCGGAAGAGGTCTGGGCCTTCGATCCCGTGAAGGAATACGGGCTGACCCCCTTCGACGAACTGGTGTCCGGTTACGAGCGGGATTACCAGCGGCGCTGCGCCACGTTTCCAAATCAGGTCTGCACCGGCGGCTATTACAAAACCGCGATGTCCGGCGCCATTCAGGCTTTCGGCTGGGACATGCTGCTGATGGCGGCGGCCGACGAGGCCAAGTTCGCCCGTGTGCTGGAGCGCTTCGGCGCGTACACGCTGCACCACGCCCGCGCCTGGGCGCAAACTTCGATCGAGGCCTACATCCAGCACGACGATATCATGTGGACATCCGGGCCCTTCCTCCGGCCGGATTTCTACCGCGAGGCGATCTTTCCGATTTACCGCGAACTGTGGAAGCCGCTCAAGGCGGCGGGCAAGAAGGTGATTTTTTGCTCCGACGGCACGCTGGACATGTTCATGGAGGATATCGCGGCCTGCGGCGCCGACGGTTTCATCTTCGAACCCAGCAACGATTTCGAAAAGATCGTCCGCACCCTGGGCGGCAGCCATATGCTGGCCGGCAGCAAGGTCGACTGCCGCACCATGGCTTTCGGCGCCTGGGAGCAAGTGCGGGCGGAAATCGACGCCACGCTGGCGCTGGCCCGCGGCCTGCCCGGTTTCATGTTCGCCGTCGGCAACCACATCCCAGCCAACGTTTCCGATGAGATCTGTCTGCGCTACATGGATTATCTGCGCGAGCATTGGGCGTCATGACTCCGGCATATCGAAGAAAGCATCGGCTCGATAACGAGTTGGACATCTGAGGAGAATCACAAGTGATTGAACTATCCGATCGGGTTCTGTCCGGCCAAGCCATCACGCGGCGCGACGCCAGGGCGGTGCTGAAATCAGGCGACGACGAATTGCTGGCCGTGCTTCAGTCCGCCTTCCGCGTCCGCCTCCGCCATTTCGGGCGGCGCGTGCGGCTGCATGTGATCGAGAACGCCAAGTGCGGCATGTGCACCGAAAACTGCCGCTATTGCGGACAGTCGGCGGACGCCGCGGGTGCGCCGGTCTATCCCCTCAAATCGGTCAGCGCCATCGTGCAGGGCGCCCGCAAGGCCAGCCGCGCCGGCGCGTTCCGTTACTGCATCGTCACCAGCGGACGCGCGCCTTCGAACGCCGAATTGGAGCGTCTTTGCGAAGCCGTGCGCCGTATCCGGGCGGAACTGCCGATTCGCACCTGCGCCTCGCTCGGCCTGCTGACCACGGCCCAGGCCGGTGAACTCGCGCGCGCCGGTCTGGACCGCTACAACCACAATCTGGAAACCTCGCGGCGGTTTTTTCCGGAAATCTGCACGACCCATACCTACGCCGATCGTCTGACAACGGCCAAAGTCGTCAAGTCGGCGGGTCTGGAATTATGCAGCGGATGCCTCTTCGGCCTGGGCGAAACGGTTGAGGACCGGATCGAACTTGCCTTCGCGTTGAGAGCGGCCGGCAGCGACGCCGTACCGGTGAATTTCCTCGATCCCCGTCCGCATACGGCCCTGGCGGGACAGCCGCGCCTGAAACCCGGCGAGTGCCTGCGCATCCTGGCCATGCTGCGCCTGGTGTTGCCGGACCGGGAAATCCGCGTGGCGGGCGGCCGCGAGGCCTGCCTGGGCGTCATGCAGCCCCTGGCCCTGTTCGCCGCCGACTCCATGTTCACGCGCGGGTACCTGACAACTGGCGGCCAGGGACTGGCCAAGGATCGGGCCATGATCGCGGAAGCCGGGTTTGTGCTTGAGGGGGTGGAGCGGTAGGAAGGTGTTAGGTGGGAGGTGGAAGGTGGAGGGTGGAGGGGCTTGATCTGAAACACTTAGTCCCCACACCTAGTCGGTTACACTTAGTCGCACCGCTTAGTCGATTATAGCTTAAGTGACTATGCGCACCCGACTATAAGAGTGAGATTATCGGTGTCGAAGTTCAGTTTGCCGTCTGGTTCAATAGCGGCAAAACGAAACACGGAATGAAACAATTCGTAATCTTAATCGTAATCCGCTTCTCCGCAGATTACTCCCTTACGAAATGAATCAATCGCAAGATGGTCATCATTTGAAACGTCTTGGTTCCGGCTATGCCGGGTTAGGTGGGAGGTGGGAGGCGGGAGGGAAAAAGAGGGTTCAGGGAACGGAGCGTGAGACGATAATTGCACACTTAGTCGACACACTTAATCGGTTACGCTTAGTCGGTTACGCTTAGCCGGACTTTCGCTATTCGACCTTGAAAGTCGCCTTTTTCTGGGTGCGACGCATTGAAAACCCCAATGCTTTCGCTGTTTTCATGCGGCAAAACGTTTGGCTACAGACCTACCCTCTTTTTTAAGTTGCGTGTGC